>JAYSTG010000677.1:0-6409 GCA_043719965.1 Saprospiraceae bacterium
ATAGCAGTATTACCATGATTATCCCAGACGGTAACTTTCCAATAATATCGGGTATCGGAAGTGAGTGGCTTGCCTACATAGGTGATGTAGACGGACTGATCAGTGGATTGCTTTGACTTCCATACCAGGTTTTTGTCTTTAAAATCTACCTGAGTAGAGACCTGGATTTCAAATGCAGTCTGTAGCGTATTCAAAAGTTCGGATTGCAATTTCCAGGCAAATCTAGGCTTGACTATATCTAAGCCAATCGGATTGTTTAATTGTTCTACGGTAAGGTCAGATACTTTCAATGCCTGAGCAAAAAGGATCACAGGAATACAGCAGATTAAAGCAAAAGTTATTTTTTTCATATCGTTTTTAAAATGAGTCTGTGAAAGTAATTAAAAATGGCTGTCTCTAATACCTAGTTTTGAATTGAAATTGGTTATTTTGAAATTAGACCTACCTTACTGGCAGGCAGGCGAGGCGATTTGAAGACGCATAGCTGAACTTCTCCGAGATATAAAGTATTTGAAATTATTGCATCTCTGTAACTAAAAATCAACGAAGTATAATTTCAAAAGAATCAATTAGATTGGGTTCATCCTTTAATTAACCGTTTTCTTAAAATAAACGATCAATCAAAGGAGGTTGTTAGAGATAGCCATTATCTAATTTATGAGCGAGGATTTCACTATACATCGATTATGTTATTTTTATGCGATCATGCAAGATCTTAGGCGCAGTTTTTACAGTGAAAGGCTTCAAATGGATCCTATTCATCTCAATGATAGCTCGTTTGTCTTTGAATTATTAAATACCAAGGGATGGATACAGAATATTGATGACAAGAAAATACACCACCTGCAAGATGCCGAATTATATATTCAAAAACTTAATGATAATCCAAACTTCAATTATTGGGTGATTCGATTGTCGACCAACCATACTTCCATCGGAGTGGTTTCTTGTATGCAAAGGGACTATTTGCCTTATGCAGATATTGGATTTGCACTATTACCATCCTTTGAAGGCCATGGTTATGCCTTAGAAGCATCGCGTGCACTGCTCAAGACGCTGTCTGAACTGGATTTTACAGAATATCTCATGGCTACCGTATTGCCTGACAATTTAAGTTCAGTCAATTTGATAAAAAAGCTTGGACTGGAGTATGATCATGATATTCTGGAAAACGATCATACACTGGAAGTCTATAAAATTTTACTCAGTACGTTAAAATAGAAGTCAATATTTTGAAGCTTTAAACCTTCTTTGCTTTTGAATTAAATTCAACTAATTTTTTCCAATCAATAATGCGACTTTTGTCACAAAAATCATTAGTGAATTCTCTAGAATTCTCTAGTAAACTTGTTAATCATTTGAACATAGGATTTCATATAATCATCGTTCTTCTCTTTTGCCATGTGACCAAGGGGTTCAATGATTTCAGGGTAGAGCTCTTGGTCTCCCGAAATGAAGTCCCAAAATTTTTGGCCGCCAACGAAAAGCGGTATGTCTTACAGATTTAGCTTCAGAAATTCTACTTTTGACACAATACTTTCATTTATTGAATCGGCTATTGTACCATACCAATTTTTTTATCAATGAACGGAATTACTTCTTAATTTATTCTGAAGTTAAATTCCTATGGGGGGTTAAATCAACAATTAAGCCTTTGATTTCTGGATATCAATTTTCTATTAGAAACTCAAATAATTATATAGATTAAAATATATTTGACCTAAGTAGTAACCTCTTTATTATATTTCGACTACCACCTTCACTACATTTTAAATTGCCTCTCTTGTTTTCTATATGAATGCCTATATATAACCCTTCTGCTCTTCAATTTGAGTAATATCTTCGTTCAACGTTTGGTTCGGGGACAGGACGCGGCTTCGGAAGCGCACCACTGCAGAAACACAAACGTAAGTAGCAAGCATATAGACAACAATGATATGACAGAAGAATATAAAATCTTAAATCAGATAGGATTTGCCCCAGTTGGGGTCGTGCTTACCTGGGCCATCAAATTGTCGCATGTAGTAAGTGTGCTTTGTTTGTTGTTTGAAAGATATATAAAATGGGCTGTTGGTATTATAGTTTTTATAGTGCTAACAGGCATTGCAATGGTACATTATTTTTGCCTCATATTTATTAAACCTTTAAATCAAATAACTATGAAAAAAATAAATTTACTAGGAGTTTTTTTGTCGGCATCCAGAGTCTCATCGCACAGACCTCAGGCGTCGTACAATTTACCGAATCTATCAAATTGCGTATGCAAATGGAAGGGTCATAATTTTACTTTTCGACTTCGATCCAAACTCGACTCCTTCCAAAATCTTATTTTTCGTGGCAATGGTGGATGGAACAATAATGGATTGACCAGCAATTCGAATAACCTTTCCTACTTGACCAAAAACCAACCTATCAATCAAAGTTTAAGAGCGTATTTAGCGGATGGTCGGGGATATAATTTTAATTGCAGTCTCACCTGGTTACGCTGAAGATTGGAAAGATAATTTTTTCTTAAGTAAATTGGGATGGTATAATTTAAAAAACCTTTTTTTTGTAAGCACCAATACTTTAATACAAGTTTTGGAAAATCAAGACGATACTTACTTGGATACCCGATTTATGGACACAGATTATAATTTTCATTACTTGATTGAAGGGATTATACAACATGATTTATACCACCTCGGTCAAATCGGCATCACGATTAAGCTGTTGGGTTCTGGAAAAAAGGAACTCTGATTTGACACGGATTAATCGAATGCAGGGGAATAAATTCCATTGCACAAAACCCCTTACGAATGAGAAAAGAGTAACTTAGCTGGATGATCACATATTCCAAGCAAAACCTTGACTTTCTATTATTTGAAGTGTTAGATATCACCAAGCTGAATCAATATGCATATTTCCAAGGACATGACCTTGAGACTTTCAACCTTGTATTGGATACGGCGGAAGGTATTGCCGAAAAACACTTACGCTCTTATCTCAAAGAATCTGATCTACATCCACCGGAGCTGATCGATGGAAAAGTAAAAACTCATCCGGCTATTAAGGAATTTTATAAAAATTTTTGTGATAGTGGATTGATGAGTGCTTGTTTTGATGAAAAATATGGAGGTCAACAATTGCCTAAAGCAGTTTATGGCGCCTCAGATTTTATCATTGGTAATGCCCATAATGGATTTGAGATGTTTACCGGGCTATCTACAGCAGCAGCGAGGTTGTTAATCACTTTTGCATCCCAAGAACTCATTGACAAGTTTGCACTTAAAATATTGAGCGGCGAATATACTGCTACCATGTGCCTCACCGAAACGCAGGCAGGAAGTTCACTCAGTGAAGTGGTCACTATAGGAGTACCTCAATTTGATGGATCATTTAAAATCAAAGGTCAAAAAATATTTATAAGTGCAGGTGATCACGATGTCACAGAAAATATTATTCATCTTGTATTGGCTAGGACCCCAGGAGCGCCATCCGGCACCAAAGGCTTGTCCTTGTTCGTAGTACCATCTAAACGAAACGATCAAAACCACGTGATCCAATCTAATGATGTCACATCTATTGGCTTGTATCATAAAATGGGTCAAATCAGCACTCCTGCTATGCATCTGGAGTTTGGAGCAAAAGATGATTGTATAGGTTATCTCATTGGTGAAGAAAAAAAAGGACTGGAATATATGTTTCTCATGATGAATGCATCCAGATTGGGTGTAGGCCTTGCCGGAACTTATATCGCTGCCTCTGCTTATTATCATTCTCTTCAATACGCCAAAGAAAGGATTCAAGGCAAAAGGCCCGGAGCAAAGGAATCATGTCCCATCATCCAGCATCCCGATATCCGGCGCATGTTGTTTTTCCAAAAAGCCATAGTAGAAGGTTCATTGGGCTTGTTATTCTATTGCTATCATCTTCAGGATAAAGAACAAGTAAGTGTAGGTACAGAAAGACAGCGGTACAATGATCTATTGGAATTACTGACCCCTGTTGCCAAGACCTATGGCGCAGAGATGGGTATACAGGCTGTGCAGCAGGGCATGCAAGTGCTTGGAGGTTATGGTTATACTGAAGACTTTATCTTGGAGCAATTGTCCAGAGATGTGCGGATCATGAGTATCTATGAAGGCACTACTGGTATACAATCACAGGCATTATTGGGTAGGCAGGTGCCGATGCATGAAGGTCGGGCTCTTACATACTGGAAGGAAGAGGTAATGAAAGATATGCAGCATAGTATGACTATTGCTGAGCTATCCTGTTATACAAAACAGTTATCTGATGAAATCAACCAATTTGAAATTATTACAGACCAACTATTGACCTTTCTTAAAAATGGAAAAATAGAACGATACTTAAGTGATGCGACTCTATATATGGAATATTTCGGTATGATCAATATTGCCTGGCAATGGTTGCGTCAAGGGATCGTAGCTAACGATACTATACTTCGGTCACCAGGCAGACCGGATCTTAATTTTTATATTTCGAAACTGCATACAATGAAATACTATTTTCATTATGAATTTCCTAAGGTCAAGGCGCTGGCGATACGGTTGTTGGATACAGAGGCATTGACGATATGGGGTGAGGAGGAGTTATTGATGTGACCCGCCTTGTGCAAAGGAATTTATGCCGGTGGGTAAACCAATTTGGAAATAAAATATATATTAATAAGCTGTCATCAGGGTTATTTCAGGAAAGTGTTTTCTCCGTTTTTTGTTTAAACCTTTTTATTTGCTTTACGTTTTAGAACTATGTCTAAACAAAAAATAAATATATGCTGGTTCAGGAGAGATCTGCGTTTGTTTGATAATGCAGCATTATACCATGCTTTGAAAGCCAAATTAAATGTTGTGCCGGTATTTATTTTTGACCGTGTTATTCTTGATTTACTAGATGATAAAAAGGATAGGCGGGTTGAATTCATATATCATGCTATTGAAAAAATGCAACAACAGTTAATAGCATTGGGCAGCAGCATGGAAGTGTATTATGGTACTCCTAAGAATGTATTTAGAATACTATCTGAAAAATATGAGGTAGAATCGGTATTTACCAATCATGATTATGAGCCCTATGCACAAGAAAGAGATGCTGCCATACAAAAGCAATTAAATGAAGTTGGCATTACAGTTCATACGTATAAAGACCAGGTGATTTTTGAAAAAGATGAAGTAGTGAAAGACGACGGTAAACCTTATACCATTTTTACACCTTATAGTAAAAAGTGGAAAGCAAAATTGAATAAATCATATTTAAATAGCTTTCCTGCAGAAAAATATTTCAACCACTTTTATCAGCAACCGGCACAAACCATTCCAACACTTGAGGAAATGGGTTTTAATAAATTGGGATTACCATTTCCTACTAATGCAATTAAAAATGCAATTATAAAAAAATATAAAGAGCAGCGAGATATTCCTTCAATTGAAGGTACAAGCAGGTTAAGTGTGCATCTTCGATTTGGAACCATCAGTATTCGCAAACTTTCAAGACAAGTTAAAGATTTAAATGAAACCTTTTTGAATGAATTGATATGGCGTGATTTTTATCATATGATTCTGTGGCATTTTCCACAAGTTGGTAAAGGGAAATCCTTTAAAAAGGATTATGATTTTATTGAATGGCGGCATGATGAACAGGATTTTGAAAAGTGGTGCAATGGACAAACAGGTTATCCGGTAGTAGATGCTGGAATGAGAGAGCTTAATGCTACTGGCTTTATGCATAACCGGGCACGTATGATTGTCGCATCTTTCTTGTCCAAACATTTGTTGATAGACTGGCGCTGGGGTGAAGCTTACTTTGCTCAGAAATTATTAGACTTTGATCTGGCTGCAAATAATGGTGGATGGCAATGGGCAGCAGGATGTGGTTGTGATGCGGCGCCTTATTTCCGCATATTTAACCCCTATCTGCAAACACAAAAATTTGATCCGGAATTAAAGTATATTCGTAAATGGGTACCTGAGTTTGAACAGTTTAATTATCCTCTACCTATCGTAGATCATGCGTTTGCAAGAACACGTTGTTTAAAAGTTTATAGTAAAGCGATGAAGAAAGAATTAATTAATTAAATTGAAGCCCCCCCACTTGAATTAAACTTTGCTTCACATAATTGTTGAGTATACTTCCAAAATGGCAAGTAACTTCAAAGCCATCATAAAAATTAAAACGGATATACATTTGCCTGCGCTTGCACCGGATCAAAACATCAGCAGACGCGGAATCAATTGTATGGCATATGTGGAGTAATTTATATAAAAAAGGACACCGCTATATGTTGCAGTGCAATGGGTGAGCGGTCTTATACTCTGGGATTTATGCGTTGTGGTTTTCAATGAGATGTCACCCCCACCTTCTAACTAAAATAATTTTGAAGTATCTTGCTTAAATTACCTCGACTTCA
>JAYSTG010000678.1:0-6397 GCA_043719965.1 Saprospiraceae bacterium
CAAGTAGCTACAATGACGGATATCAGTCACGTGATTTGTCACGGACCTGCAGATCTCGATTCAGAATATGGAGGTATATTCTTTTATGGAATACATTTGATACAACCTCTAATGTTTATTTTTGGCGAAGATATCGAAAGAGTGAGAGTGACTCGAAATGGAAAAAAAAGCAATGCTAGCCTGGTGTTTAAAAATGGATTATTTGTCACTTTGATATTTAAAAATGAAGGTTATGGCTGGGAGACCTTTGTGGAGACTAAAAAAGGATTGCAACAATTAAAATCTCGTGTGGAAGAAAAAGATCCAGGCAAGGTATATGTAGATATGATCGAGATGTTCAGGACTAAAGTAGAACCCCGATCGCATAAAAGTATGTTGACTGAAGTCGCTATACTTGAAGCTTTAGAAATAGCTGCGAAAACTGAACTTTGGGTTGAAGTAAAATCTGTAGATTAATTATGGCTTCTTTAATGCCTGAAAATTCATTGCATAAATCATTTGATTGGTCCAGATTTATATCTATGAGCATCCTTGGACTCATGTTTTTTATATTTGGTTTTGTTTCCTGGCTCAATGCGATACTGATTCCATATTTTAAAATTGCCTGTGAGCTTACCAATTTTCAATCGTATCTCGTGGCCTTTGCTTTTTATCTGGCTTATTTTTTTATGTCTGTGCCTTCTTCGTATTTATTGGAAAAAGTAGGATTCAAAAAGGGCATTATGTTTGGTTTTTTTATGATGGCCGCAGGAGCTTTTGTTTTTGTGCCTGCTGCTTTGAATAGAGCCTATTGGATTTTTCTATTAGGTCTATTTATGATTGGTACCGGACTAGCCTTACTTCAATCTGCTGCCAATCCTTTCGTGACTATCATCGGTCCTATTGATCGAGCTGCACAACGCATCAGTATCGTCGGGATGTGCAATAAAGTAGCTGGGATACTTGCTCCATTGGTATTTGCGGCAGTAGTGTTAAAAGTATCTGACAACGAATTGTTCAAAACGATCAATAGCGGTACGATTTCATTAATAGAAAAGGCAAATTTATTAGACCAATTGGTTCAACGGGTCATCGTGCCTTATATCATACTTGGATTTTCATTGATCTTGGTAGGATTGGTGATTCGATACTCACCGCTTCCAGAAATCAACCCTGAAAAATCTAACCAAGAGGAGAAAAGAGAGGGATTCAACGAAAAGAATAGCATATTGCAATTTCCATACTTGATACTAGGAGCATTAGCTATATTTTTTCATGTAGGAACCCAAATCATTGCCATCGATACGATCATAGGATATGCTGGGACTATGGGGCTAAATTTATTGGAAGCGAAAGTATTTCCGTCTTATGTTTTGGGAGCGACTATGTGTGGATATGTAATAGGCATAGTGACCATTCCTAAATGGATAAATCAACGCCAAGCTTTATTGTTTTGTACGATATTCGGATTATTGTTGTCTTTTGGTGTGTTATGGTTCAAAGGGCCCGTCGTGATATTCGGTCATCATACCGATATTTCGATTTGGTTTTTGGTAGCATTAGGGCTACCCAATTCATTAATCTTTGCTAATATTTGGCCGTTGGCGATTAAAGGACTTGGACGCTTTACCAAGCTGGGATCATCCATCATGATCATGGGGCTCTGTGGCAATGCGATATCACCATTGATTTACGGCTATCTAGTCGATCGATTTGATGCGCGCACGGCTTATTTGGTTTTAATCCCATGTTATTTATATTTGATTTTTTATGCAGTATATGGACATCTTATCAAACAATGGAAAACAATACGAGTAGCAGGTCATGAATAAAATTAAAATATACAATGGCAAGATCATTACCCCGTATCGCATCCTGGAGCAGGGTACGGTACTGATCCAAGGAAATAAAATCATCTATGTCGGGACAGAACCTAAAGATTTGCCTGGAGCTATATCCATAGATGCGCAAAACCATTATATCTCTCCAGGATTTATAGACCTGCATATCCATGGTGGCGGAGGTCACGATTTTATGGATGGTACAGTAGATGCATTTTTAGGAGTGGCTCGATTGCACGCTATGTATGGCACGACCTCTATGGTGCCTACTACACTTACAGCTGAGACCGATGATTTGATACACACCTTGGATATTTACCGAGAGGCACATCGTGAGAATCAGACAGGATCGCAATTTTTAGGCATACATATCGAAGGGCCTTATTTCGCCATGAATCAAAAAGGAGCTCAGGATCCAAGATACATTCGATTGCCCAGAAAAGAAGAATATGATCGCATACTGAATCATACCGATGATATCATCCGATGGAGTGCAGCACCCGAGTTAGATGGAGCCTTGCAGTTTGCTTTGGATATTCAACGTAAAAACATTGTGCCGTGTATTGCACATTCCGATGCCACCTCTGACGAAGTAGCTAGGGCCTTGGAATATGGATTTACGCATGTCACTCATCTCTATTCGGCGATGTCTGGAGTTACTCGTCGGCAAGCATTTAGATATGCAGGTATTATCGAGAGCGCTTTCCTCTATGACCAATTGACCGTAGAAGCCATTGCAGATGGTATACATCTACCTGCCAGTTTATTACAATTGATCTATAAACAAAAAGGACCTTCTCGTGTAGCCTTGATCACAGATGCTATGCGCGCTGC
The DNA here is from genome assembly GCA_043719965.1 of Saprospiraceae bacterium. Taxonomy (GTDB): domain Bacteria; phylum Bacteroidota; class Bacteroidia; order Chitinophagales; family Saprospiraceae; genus JADJLQ01. The sequence continues at coordinate 2,655 of JAYSTG010000678.1, forward strand.
TGGCACCGAAGTGCATGAAAGTATTTTAGGTAGTCTGAAGGATGGTTTAAAAGTAATAGTCGAACATGGGGTCGCAAAATTGCCTGATCGAAGTTCATTTGCCGGCAGTATAGCTACTGCGGATGTATTGGTAAGAAATATGATTCAACTGGGTGGGGCATCTTTATTGCATGCTATTCAGATGATGACTACCACACCTGCCAGGATCAGTAAGGTAGGTCATTATAAGGGCACTTTAGTTCCAGGTCATGATGCGGACCTCATCATATTCAATAAGGATATCTCAGTCAAGACCACTATAATCCAAGGTAAGGTGGTTAAAAATATATTGTAAATCAACGGCCCACTTACGTTTTATTTATAGTTTTACCTCCTATGAAAGAATTACATAAAGACTTGTTGAAAATTAGAATATCTGATACTAGTGAATTATTAGGAGAGGATGCAGCTGCCTTGGTGGTAAATACAATTAATAAGCTTTTAGATACTCTGGCAGAGATCAGTATTATTTTTGCAGCAGGACCTTCACAAAATGAATTTTATAAAGCTTTATTGAATTACCAGCAGGTGGATTGGACTCGGGTCGTGGCCTTTCACATGGATGAATACCTGGGCTTACCACAGGATGCACCTCAACTTTTTGGGCATTTTCTTCACGAACGATTATTTCAATATTTACCTTTCAAAGAAATTCATTATTTCAGTAAGACCGTATCCGATCCTGCAGAAGAATGCAGTCGATATACTACTCTATTGAAACATCATGATCCTGAAATCGTATGTATGGGTATCGGTATGAATACGCACATAGCGTTTAATGATCCCCATGTGGCAGATTTTGACGATCCGCTCTGGGTCAAAGTAGTAGATATGGATCAGGAATGCCGACATCAACAGGTGCGGGATGAATGTTTCGAATCTTTGGATAAAGTGCCTACACATGCTATGACGCTGACCATACCTGCATTGATGAAACCAAGATATATTTTTTGTATGGTGCCAGGTCAACATAAAGCATTAGCTGTGAAATATACACTCACCGGCGACATTAACTCAAAATATCCTTCGACGATACTACGGAATCATTCCAATGCAGTTTTGTTTGTTGATAAAATGAGCGCATCAATGGTAATTACATTGAGTTAGGACCGTAGTTTACAAATATTGAGATTCAAAATGGTTCGCTTAAGGCTGTTATAGACTAAGACATTGTCAAACTTCTATTTATTTATTATGCGGCTAGAGACGACCATTCGCCTAATTATTTTGTATTAGTAGCCAAATAAAACTTCTTCATTGGGATTGCAAAAAGGATATGGTTACTATGATACCAGACGAAATATCGGCTATTAAAGGAATAATTTACAGGATATCTCAATTAGTACTGTAATTACTTGGCGAGATAAACAGTATTACAAAATTTAATGCAACCTGATTATTCTATAACCTACTCATTTTTAAACTGTTGTCAAATTATTTACTGCAATACTCATTATTTGAACTCACTTTTGAAATATTGAGATAAAAAAATGTAATATAAATATGTTAATGATATGTTAACGATAAAAAAAAAATAGGTTTTAGATAACTCTGCCTTTATTTTTGATTTCAATTATTTTATCATTTTAAATTTTTTATTATGAAAAAACTCTTTTTTTTGTTGGTCGTTTTAATCAGTTGTTCTAAAGATAACGATTCTTTAGTACCATCGGTCGAAGAGCAATTGGTCAAAAATCAAGTTCCGGTAGAATTGATTTTGACCTTTGGAAGGGAACTCAATGCCTTATTGAGTCAAGACAAAATATACAAATCTTACTCGCCTTCTAATGGAGAATCCAATCTTTGTTCAAAAGAAACAGAAAATAAATTGATTGAACTTTCTAATAAACATCATAAAATATTACAAAAATATGAAGTGGATTTTAATATTCTGGCTGAAAAAATTAGTGAGACTGGAATATCTGATTTTATGGCAACTCCATGCTCAGATGCATTGGAAATTGCACATGATTTAGCCATTTTGAATTATTCTGCTTGTTTATCAAAATCAAAAACTGCTGGTAGTGTCGCTATTTGTACAACCGTATATGTTGGTACAGCTTTTGCAGCAGAATGGAATTATAGTAATTGTATGAAACAATATAATGCTCAGTAATTTCGAATACCAAATAATTTAAAATATTAATAAAATGAAAAATATATTATTTTGTTGTACTATTTTCACCTGTCTTTTAACTTCCTGTCAATCAAAAGAGACAAACTTACTCGATGACTCTCTTGCGTATGAAATTGTATCTGCCCCTGTATATAAAGAATATAAGCGTTATTTTAATGAAGATGTATTACATATAGTTGGTAAAAAATATGACCTTATTGAAATTGGTAAAATATTAAATCGTTACGATATTCGAAGCATTTGTGATTTTGAGGAATCTCTATTTGAAGGTGTAAAAGGTGGCCTTCAGTATAAGTCAATAAACTGTAAATTGGAACATGCATTAGATTTATTACTTGAAAAGTTCCCAGTTTATCGCCAGCTATCGATTGAAGACCATTCTAAATTGAGTCGATTATATGAACAGAGTCAAAATACGGATTTCTCAAAAACGGTATTAAAAGAATACCTTAATAGAAAAAAATAAATTTTTGATTATATAATGTTATTATTAGAATATTTCAACATGAAAAAATATTTAGCAAAACTCTTAATAATTTGTTTTTTTCAAATTATTTTATCTTCTTTTCGTATGGTAGATTGTGGTGCTCGGTTCAGTAATGGCTATCATACTGCGGAAAACCAGTTAAGTATTGATATAGCAGGCTGTAGCTATAATTTGTTCACTCATTCAAGATGTCTAAACGAAGCAAAACTTTACTTCGATAGGTCTGTTGAAAATTTAGGGGCAGCATATGAGAAATGCATTGGGCAATACTAGTTAAGTAGGAAATAAAAAAAAATTGAAGCAAAGAAGACATCTTAATCTAGTCAATTATGAAGATTAACATTTTCGACATTTTCACATTTATTTTTAGATATATTAATCCTTTCGTTATATTAATCTTTTTTCCTCATTTCTTAGATTATTTAGACTTGGCTTCCTCTTTTAATTCTAGACTATTAATCATGTTGGTGCTTTTATTTATTAATGAAATTATATTATTCTTATACAAGAATCATAAATCTAAAAATAAATTTGCTCTTGAATTGTTTAGACCTATTATAATATTCTTGTTATTTGCAATATTTTATTTTATTATTTATTAAGAATAAAAAAAATGCGACAGATTATTCATCTAAAAATTATTGTGCAAGGGCTTAAAGAAGATGTGACTGTGCAACATATTGTAGGAGCAACACTAAATTTATAAACATCATGATCCTGAAATCGTATGTATGGGTATCGGTATGAATACGCACATAGCGTTTAATGATCCCCAGGTGGCAGATTTTGACGATCCGCTCTGGGTCAAAGTAGTAGATATGGATCAGGAATGCCGATATCAACAGGTGCGGGATGAATGTTTCGAATCCTTGGATAAAGTGCCTACACATGCTATGACGCTGACCATTCCTGCATTGATCAAGCCAAGATATATTTTTTGTATGGTGCCGGGTCATCATAAAGCATTAGCTGTGAAATATACACTCACCGGCGACATTAACTCAAAATATCCTTCGACGAGATTACGGAATCATTCCAATGCTATTCTATTTTTAGATAAAGAGCGTGCTGGAGAATGGG
>JAYSTG010000679.1:0-6394 GCA_043719965.1 Saprospiraceae bacterium
GAAACACGGGTAGCCTTTATGGTAGCCCCAGGATTTGATTATGTTACTGTGCAGTGGGGTATATGGAGAGCAGGAGGCATTGCTGTTCCTTTATGTACCAGTCATCCTTTGCCTTCACTTCAGTATGTCATCGAGGATAGTGACTCATCCATAGTCATCATAGGGGACGAATATTTACTGGTATTGAATGCTTGGGTTACTGAAAAAGGAAGGCAACTGATATCGTTGCCTGTAACTTATATTACATCAGAAGCGCTTAAAATACTACCCGATATCCATCAAGATCGTAGAGCAATGATCCTTTATACGAGCGGTACTACTAATTTGCCGAAGGGTGTAGTGACCACTCATGCTAATATTACTGCTCAAATCACTGCGTTGATTACTAGCTGGGCGTGGGGTCCTAGCGATCATATACTCTGTGTATTGCCTTTACATCATGTACATGGCATCATCAATGTCGTCTCTTGTGCATTATGGATAGGTGCTACGGTAGAGTTTTTACCTTTATTTACTCCGGAAGCTGTATTCCGTACTATGCTGGAAGGGCGGATTAATGTATTTATGGCTGTCCCAACTATATACTACAAACTCATAGTGTATTGGGAATCAGTATCGCAAGATAAACAAAAACAAATAACGACTGCTTTGTCTGCATTTAGATTAATGGTATCTGGATCAGCAGCATTACCGGAGTCTGTGATGAATAAATGGAAAACCATCAGTGGACACACGTTATTGGAGCGATATGGGATGACAGAAATAGGGATGGGCATTAGTAATCCATATTTTGGGGAAAGAAAGACAGGTTTCATTGGAAAACCATTACCAAGTGTATTGATTCGGTTGACCGATGAAAATAATGTCATAGTTTCTGCCGAACTCCCCGGAGAGATTCAAGTCAAAGGGAATAATGTATTCTTAGAATATTGGCGAAAACCAATGGAGACTACCACTGCATTTACTTCGGATGGATGGTTCAAAACCGGAGACATCGCTATCTTGGAAAATGGAAATTACAAGATGCTGGGGAGAGAATCTATAGACATTATCAAATCCGGAGGATATAAAATTTCTGCCCTGGAGATCGAAGAAGCACTCCGCGAGTATCCTGGCATTAAGGATTGTAGTGTGATTGGGCTTAAAAATGAAGAATGGGGTGAGGTGGTAACTGCTGTTTTGATTCAGCAAGGTGATGATCTGAATTTGGATCAATTAAATCAGTGGCTTAGAAGTAAATTGCCGACCTATAAATGCCCTAGACGATATAAAATCGTTGAAGATCTTCCAAGAAATGCAATGGGGAAGGTGACAAAAAATGATTTGAAGGAATTGTTTTAGGAGATAGATCCAGCATTATCTGAAGGTGGCTAAAGCCGGAATTGTGCTCCTACTTACCGTCGGCTAAAGTCAACGGTAATAGATAAAACGATAATTGCAGTAGTTATATATTTTTTTTGCAGAGGAATAGCAAGTTTCCTCTTTTGCCGTTTTGCCGACGGCTTCAGCCGACGGCAAAAAAGGAAAGAGATAGCCGGCTTTAGCCGTATTCCTTCGACTTCTATATCTATTACTCAATTTTGTTATTAGATCATCCAGCAACAAAAAGGCCCTCTTCCAGTTTTTGGGCTAGCAAGATTCATTTAGGCTGAAGCCTACTCTCATTATCAATTCTTATTGTGGATTGTTTTTAATTCATTTATTTATTTTTACTCAAAAAATATAAACAGCTTCATGTTTTTGCCGTTGCCTTCAGCCACCGGCAAAAGAGAAAGAACTTACCGGCTTTAGCCGCATTCCGCGACTTGACTATTCAAGCTCAGAGAATTTTATGTCAAATTGAAATCGAATTTTATTAATTTCATGATTTAAAAGATTCAATATCATGAGCTGGGTAAGAGTGTTTGTTCATGCCGTGTTTGCCACTAAAAATCGATATCCCTATTTGGAAAATATTGATATTAGAAATAAAGTTATTGATCATATAAAGGAAAATGCCAAGTCCAAGTCCATCTGGATAGATCAAATTGGCGGATATTCTGATCACTTACATTGTCTTATATCTTTAAATAGAGAGTTATCCATCAAAGACACGATGCGTCTCATCAAAGGTGAATCCTCGTTTTGGATTAATAAATCAAATTTATTGAGAGAGAAATTTAGCTGGCAAGATGATTATTGGATGGTGGGTGTAGGTGAGTCTCACTTAGTACAAGTAAGAAATTACATTATCAATCAAGAAGCTCATCATAATACAAACACATTCAATCAGGAAATAGATCTTTTTATGAAAAAGCACGGTTGGGAGATCATTAATAAATGAAAATAGGAATTGGTGAATAGAAGAGACCAGTTTCTAACTTGTGGCCTTGGTTTATTTGTATCAATCTTTTCTATTTGCGTTTTCTTCATAGGTGGCTAAAGCCGGAATTGTGCTCTACTTACCGTCGGCTAAAGCCAACGGTAACTTTTAAAGCCAACGGTAACGGCTAAAGCCAACGGTAACGGCTAAAGCTAACGGTAACAAAGCCAACGGTAATAGATAAAACGGTAATTGCAGTAGTTATATATATTTTTTTTTTGCAGAGGACTAGCAAGTTTCTTGTTTTGCCGTTTTGCCGTTGGCTTCAGCCCGACGGCAAAAAAGGAAAGAGATAGCCGGCTTTAGCTGCATTATAGTGATATCACCATGTGCAATTTCCGTGGCTGAAGTCAATTTATTAAAAGGCCAATCTAGTCAAGATACCATAAAAAATAAATTTGGTGTAAATTGTAACCTCTGCTCAAACCATTTCTCCGAATTTAAAAAATTGCTATGATTATATACGGTGTTGCCTTACTTGCTTTTAGTTATCTCTCCGGACAGTTCTTGGGAGAACTACTCGGAAAATATATTGGAGTCAATGCCAATGTAGGAGGCGTAGGATTTGCAATGTTGATCCTCATGGTATTGTCTGACTGGCTGAATAGAAGAGGGCGATTAGATAAACTATCAGCACAGGGTATTCAATTTTGGAACCTTATGTATATCCCGATCGTGGTGGCTATGGCTGCCACGCAAAATGTACGAGTAGCAGTGTCGAGTGGTTTGATTGCAATCTTGGCTGGTATCTTACCTGTCGTGATTTGTTTTGCTATCATCCCTTTGATATCCCGATATGCTCCAGTATCCAATCCTGTTTGAAATGGAAACTTTATTGAACTTTTTTGAAAAAAATGGGCTGATAGTTGCCTTTTTAATTATTGGTGCTATCATGTACATATCCGATATGCTTGGCAAAAGATTTACCAATAATAAAATCCCGTCACCAGCTATTGCCATCATCATCGGACTGATCCTGGCATATATAGGAGGTGTATATACCCAGGGTGAAAAAGGAATAGCTGATATAAAAATATTTTCAGGACTAGGACTTCTTGGAGGTTCCATGTTTCGTGATTTTGCCATCGTGTCCACTGCTATGGGTGCAAGCCTTTTGGTTATCAAGAAAGCAGGTTGGATTGGTATTACATCACTAATCCTTGGAGTGACATTGTCATTTGTTTTTGGAGCATTGATAGGTTTTCTATGGGGGTATAGGGATGCTATCAGTCTGACTACACTCGGCGCCGGGGCATGTACCTATATCGTAGGGCCGATCACTGGCGCTGCCATAGGTGCAAGTTCAGATCTCATGGCTCTGAGTATAGCCACAGGAGTAGTCAAAGCCATATTCGTAGCTATAAGTACTCCATTTATTGCAAAATATATAGGACTAAATAATCCGCACACAGCGATGATATTCGGTGGCATGATAGGAACCAATACTGGTGTCATGGCGGGACTAGCTGCTACCGACCCTAAGTTAGTGCCCTATGGTGCCATCACTGCTACTTTTTACACCGGATTGGGGTGTTTGCTATGTCCATCTATATTTTTCTTATTATTACAAAAGTTATTTTAATCCTTAATTCAAAAAAAAACATGAAACTATACTTGTCCATCATTGCTCTCTTACTCACGCATAATGTATTCACGTAGTCTTTAGTGATACCCTTATATGATGGCAAAGCGCCTGGTTCAGAAAATTGGACTTGGTCCGAAACAGAACAATTCAGTAAACCTTGGCAGACTCCTATCGTGTATAATGTTTCTAAACCAACCTTGACTGTATTTCAGCCTGAAGCTGGCAATTCTAATGGTACTGCGATGGTCATATGTACTGGAGAAGGGTTTCATGCTTTATCCATCAATAATGAAGGTTATGATGTTGCTAAAGCCTTGACAGTTAAAGGTGTCACTTGTTTTGTATTGAAATATCGTCTAATGCAATGCCTGACGGACGACCCAGCAACTGAGTTCCTGAGTAAATTAGGAAAAAAAGAATTCCAAGATCAATCTAATGAACTCATACCCATGGCAATACAAGATGGACAAGAAGCCATAGCTTATGTACGTAAGCATGCTGCTACGTATCATATAGCTCCTGATCGTATTGGGATCATTGGTTTTTCTGCCGGTGGTACAGTGACTGCTGCCGCTACTTTTGATTATACTGCAAGTAATAAGCCCAATTTCGTCATTCCGATTTATCCGTTTTTTCCTGAAGCCATGCATAAAACGATGCCATCGGATGCTCCTCCAATGTTCATTACAGTAGCTTCTGACGATCAGTTGAATTTAGCGCCTCATGCTATAAAATTATATGAGTCCTGGTTGAATGCAAAGAAATCAGTTGAACTCCATGTATATGTTACCGGTGGACATGGGTTTGGAATGCGTAAGCAAAACTTAGGTTCAGATCAATGGATAGAGCGATGTACAGATTGGATGAGCGCTTCTGGTTTTTTGCCCATGGCTCCTAAAGTTAGTACTACAGTATCCAACCTTGACCTAGCCCTTTACTTAAAAAAAGAATGCAGATGCTGTAGTCGATGTCAATCTTAGCCGGAAGATGAATGATAAACTAAAATCTTTGCGTGCTAATGTAAAATATTCTAAATATAAAGGTGTAAATCATAATAGCTGGGATAATGCTTTTAACGATCCGGAGTATTTGAGATGGATGATGACACAACAACGAAAAAAATAAAAACCTTACTTTTTTTAAAAATTCTTATTACACAAACATTCTCGTCCCTGCATATCGCTCTCTGAACTCCCTAGGGGTTTCTCCTTTTTTCTCTTTGAAAAGTCGATTGAAGTACGATTGATTTTTGAACCCACATTTAAATGCTATCTCAGAGATCGAATAGCTAGAGTCCATCAACATCCGCGAGGCATTGCCTAGTCTAATGTCATTGATACTATCCACAAATGTTTTGCACGTGGTCTTTTTGAAGAATCGGCTAAAGGATACTTCTGTCATACCAACCATTTTAGATATCTGGCCCAGGGTGATTTGTTTATGATAGTTGGATCGAACATAATCATAGACGAGCTCTATGCGTCGATTGATAAATGAAGGTTTTTCATCTGCAAAGGATTCATTGGATAGTAAATGTATACCTCGGCTCAATGAAAGATCATGTAAAATTGAAAACAATTCCAATACAGAGTCAAAACCGCTAAGTTTAGATATTTTCCTTATCCTGGGTTCGAGTTGTGCTATAGTTTCCTTTGGGAAGCTAATACCACGGCCAGCTTTTTCCAAAAGGCTTTTGATAAAAATCAATTGATTGCGCCGGATAAATTTTTCATCTAAAAGGTCTTTATGAAACTGTATGGTGATTTCGAACATTTCACCTTTTTCTTTTTTGTACACATAATTATGCGTCATCCAACAATGCGGAAGCCTGGTGCCCACCAAGACCAATTCCAAGTCACTGATTTCTTCTTTGTGGTCTCCCACTACTCGTAATACACCGGCACCATTAAATATAAAATTGAGCTCCAATTCATCATGGGTATGGATGGGGAAATCAAAGTCTTTTTTGTGCCGCTCGAATACGAGAAAACAATCGTATTGCATAAGAGGTGTGATTTCTCGAAAAATGTCTGGCATATATACATTAATTGTTTAAGCCCTTTACCAATATCCCCATTAACAATATTAGTAAAATATGTGATGATTAGTAGTAATAACGAATCGATTTTGGGTTAAAAATATAATTAACTATTATAAATACCTATATACCAATTAATTAGTTTCGGGTTTGAAGTAATACTATATTGACTATCAATAGATAATAATTGCTAATTATCTAGTATGATTTTGAATAATATAAATAAAAATGACCGATTAAGTATATATCAAACCTTGCTATGACCCCCTAACTCTAGCGAGAATATGTTTTACTTGAGTATCACCAAAACCATAGACACCTTCAGTCTTTGAAAACTCAGTAAATATCTGATTGAAATCAAGGAATCCTAGATCGATTATTTCTTTGAGTTTTCGATGCGGTCTGCCCG
>JAYSTG010000680.1:0-2440 GCA_043719965.1 Saprospiraceae bacterium
TACATGGTTTTTATTTATTATCTTGGAGGAATGAAGGTCAATCTGGATGAACTCGTCAAAGATCAAATCATAGATCAGGAAACCGCAGAGCGTATTCAGGCTTATTATAAATCCGAAGATCAATCCTCATCGGCCTCGAGTATGATTAGAATCGTATCGATCATCGGAGTGGTTTTAATAGGGCTGGGGTTGATGCTTATCATAGCTTATAATTGGGATAGCATGGCAAAGTCGTTACGATTAGTAGTAGCCTTGTTGCCTTTGGGAATAGCTCAAGCCCTTGGTGCATTCACGCTATGGACATCTAAGGATAGGACCTGGAAAGAATCATCAGCACTAAGCATCCTATTTGGAATAGGCATAGCAATGACGCTGATCACACAGATCTATCAAATGGATGGCAGTCTCCAGGATTTTTTGAAGTGGTGGATCCTTCTGAGTATACCACTCCTCTATATTTTTGATTCAGGTTCTACCTCATTGGCAGTATGGATTGGAATAGGATGGTATTTGATGGCAGGCTCGTGGAATAGAGAGACGACCACGATAATTTTACCATTGATATTCATGATGTCTTCCAGTATTTATTATTATTTCAATGGATTTACAAAAGACAAAACAGTAACCTGGTATTGGCATCATTGGGTAATACCCATCGTAGGCATAATATATCTTTTTTCATTAGGCTCATCCATGTGTGAGCGCCTTATCCCTGTTTATTTTTTAATCCTAGCACTGCTTTTTATCCATATCGGTCAACGTATTGATTTTATGAACCAATCCTGGATGAATGGATACCAAATCATAGGTCCGTTAGGAATATGGATCATTGCTTTTATCCTTTCATTTAAATTTTTCTGGTCGACTAACGAAAATCGGCCTTTAATAAAATGTATTGAGGAATCATCATGGATCTTACCTTGTATTTCATGTCTTGTATTTATAAGTCTTCTGTTTTATTTTTTTCGAAGACCCAGTCCAAGCAGTTCATTAAAACAACCATTATTTATGGGGTTGAGTCTTATACTCTTGTCTTTGACTGGCCATGCACTAGGTACGATGAGTCAATTTTTTATTAACCTCATGCTACTTGTAAGCATTGCATGGATGATCTATCATGGGGTGCAGACAGAAAGATTTATGCATTTGAATTTAGGTTTATTGGCCTTAGCGGTATGGATTACCTGCAGATTTTTTGAAACGAATATCTCTTTTGCTTGGCGTGGAGTGATATTTATTACGTTGGGGGTACTATGTTTTTCATTGAATTATTTATTGATTAAAAGGAAGAAATCATGAATATCCCCAAATATTGGTACCTCCTGGCATTTTTCAGTTTATGTATCTTTCAATGGTATATGCTCAGTAGCTGGATTTATACGGCTGAAAGCATTAAAACGAAAGGTACCTTCATGAAAATTCCATGCATGCAAGTAGACCCGATAGATCCATTACGAGGTACCTACCTCAGCATCAATCCACATCCAACACAATTTGAATTTGAGGATAGCCTGACTTATTTACCTGGCGATGAGATTTGGGTTAATTACGAATGTGTAGAATCCAATACCTGCACCTTTCTATCGGTACAACCTATAAAAGAAACTCCATCTGAAAAAAAGACCATACGATGTAAGGTGCAGAATGTATATAGACCTTATAAGGATTCAACCCATGTTCAAGATAAGTTTATTGCCATCATCTCCTATCCGTTTACTAGATATTATATCCATCAAGGGGTTGCTCCTGACTTAGCTGAAAAATATAATATGGCTTTAAGAGATACCAGGGTCAAAGTGTATGCAGGGATATATGTACATGAAGGTAAAGTTGCCTTAGAAGGAGTATGGCTAGGCGATAAGAAACTACAGTAAATCCAGGGTGAAGTGTAGTGATAAAATGACTTGCATCAAGTCAAAGCTATGATTGTATCGGAAAATCATACTTTAAAAAATTCGTAACATTTTTATTATAAATTTGCCCAACTATTTACTCGTTTTTTGCGTCTATAGTATCATGATCAGGTTGTTAATATTAATTTTTCCGTTCTGCTTTTTAGGTTGCAACAAAGAAAATCTGCAGGATAGTACATGCTATAAACTTAGTGAAAGACAATGCCTTATGGATCCCTATGGAAACTCCAGAATATTGCCATCGTTTCCCGAAATTGGGTGGAGTGAGAGCAGATCATGATACACTTTTAACAACATATTTTTTAAAAGATACTTCTACCAATTTTATAAAATTAGATTATATATCCACGGATACCATCATAGGTGGTTTCAAGGCAAGTTATAACTCTTCTAATGATGATGTTTTTTTTGAGCGTAACCCTGATATAGACTGATATATCACTTTTGATTGTAAAAAATTTGTAGCGGTGAGGGATACTTCATATTAAAAGAGGTAAAGGTGGAATAAATATAATGCTCATCTAAAG
>JAYSTG010000069.1:0-2179 GCA_043719965.1 Saprospiraceae bacterium
CGGATGAAGACCTAGCCATTCAAAAACTAGAATATATCATCATCAAGAAAAACAATGCTTGTAGTGGGCTATTGCGTCAATCTATAAAAGATGCCTATAAAAGACTGCTGGCTCCTGCTATGGAAACAGAATATAGAAACCTTTACAAATCCAAAGCTGATGATGATGCTATAAAAGTGTTTGCAGAAAACCTCAAACAATTATTACTCGCACCTCCACTGGGTAGCAAGCGAATTCTAGCGATTGATCCTGGATTCAGATCAGGCTGTAAACTCACATGTCTCAATGAGGAAGGTATGCTCTTAACAGATGCAGTGATCTATCCTCATGAACCTCAAAGAGCATCCCTACAAGCAGCTGATAAAATTAATTACCTACTAGAGCAATATGCTATTGAAGCTATCGCGATAGGCAACGGGACAGCAGGGCGAGAGACTGAAACGTGGATAAGAAGCATTCCAATGAAAAGAACTATTGATATCTATATGGTTAATGAAAATGGTGCTTCCATTTATTCCGCTTCGGCAATTGCTCGAGAGGAATTTCCAGATAAAGATGTGACGGTCAGAGGATCAGTTTCTATCGGTCGGAGATTGGCCGACCCACTGGCAGAACTAATAAAGATCGATGCTAAATCTATCGGTGTAGGCCAGTATCAACATGATGTAGATCAAACCAAATTAAAGCAAAGTCTGGATGTAGTCGTCGAGCATTGTGTCCATCAAGTAGGCATCAATCTAAATACAGCCAGCAAAAGTCTGCTAACCTATGTTTCCGGTCTTAATGAAAAGACTGCTCAGCATATCATCGAATTCAGAACTAAAAATGGAGCCTTTACTTCGAGGCAACAATTAAAAAAAGTACTTCGATTAGGAGATAAGGCTTTTGAACAATGCGCTGCATTTTTACGAATTCCTCAGGCCAAAAATGTATTGGATAACAGTGCTGTGCATCCTGAAAGTTATTTCATCGTGGAGCGAATGGCTCAATCCCTATCTTGCAGCATTCAAGATTTAATCTCAAATGATCAAATTAGAAAATCAATCAACCCAGAAACATTTGTCCATGAATACGCAGGGATACTCACCATCCGAGACATACTCATAGAACTTGAAAAACCCAATCGAGACCCTAGAGCATCTATTAAACCATTTGTATTCAGTGATGTAAAAAATGTAGAGCACCTTACAGTCGGTATGACCTTGCCGGGAATTGTGACGAATATCACCAAATTTGGTTGTTTTGTCGACATTGGAGTAAAGCAAGACGGTATGGTACACATCTCGCAATTAGCGGATAAATATGTAGCTGATCCGAATGCGATCGTAAAATTGCAACAACAAGTGATGGTCAAGGTGCTGGAAGTAGATTTGACCAGGAAAAGGATTAGTTTATCCATGAAAGGATTTTAGAAGGTATTTTCTTTTCAAACACAGACCTTTTATTTAATGACACTTGGGATAATATTTTTCCTTCGACTAAGTCCAAATTTCACAAAGTAGTTCGTCATATAGTTAAATAAAGAGGTTATTGAGCATTCTTAGGGCCAAATGGATATAAGACGAAGTACAAGAGCTATTATCCACAAAAAGATGCTTACTTTACCAGGTATATAAACCATCAAGCTAAAAACTCAAAGGTGCGGAGTCAGCACTTGAATCACTGACAATCATAAAATGAAAAAATTTATCGTAATCTATCACGCTACACCTGAGGCAAACAAGCAGATGGCTGCTGCTACTCCAAAACAACAAGCCAAAGGCATGGAAGGTTGGATGAAATGGGCTCAAAAATGTGGCGACCAACTTGTAGAAATGGGGGCTCCCCTTATGAATGGTCAACTGATATCACCAGATGGAAGCGCTAAGAAAAGCAGAAAGAATGTCTCAGGTTACTCCATCGTGCAGGCTGAAAACCTGGATAAAGCTAAAAAATTGCTTAAAGGTCACCCTCATCTGAAAGCTAATGCTGAATGTAGTATCGAGATCCATGAGTCGATGCCATTACCTGGTATGTAGACCTAGTAAAATTTACCTTTAGAAAAAATTAATTGGAGGATGTAATAGTCCTCCTTTTTTATTTAATTTAAAGAATTCCTCGCAGTTCTACTGCGGGGTGGCTGTTAGTTATTAGTATTTTTGTATTGTGAGCGAACATATTTATAAACGACACCATAAAA
>JAYSTG010000681.1:0-6369 GCA_043719965.1 Saprospiraceae bacterium
CGCATAGCCTTTTACTTTCTGTAAAAGAGTTTCATCTATGGTCAGATTTAATCTGGATTTCATGGGCTAAAGATACGTATAAAACTGAAATATGCGCATGTTTTTTTATAGGTGTCACAAGAATGAGGTTAGTTTGATCTATGATTGGTCTCATGTTAATACAAAAAGTGTAATTAATTGACTTACCGTGGATTTAATAAATCGGTACTAAAAGGGTACGAATATCTTTAATTCGCATAGAATCGGCTTTTGATGATTATGTGAAATTTTCTCCTCACACGCTTGATCTTTTCTTCACAGAAGACCAATCTCTATATTTTGAAGTCTTTTAATTGCTATGCTTATATTAATTTTTCTATTTGATGTATGCCTTTGTAAATCATTATTCTTATCTACCCAGGCTTTTCCCTTTATCAATATATTTCGATAACCAGCAATTCTTAAATCACTAGAGAATAAAGTTTCACTTTCAAGTAAAAGTACATCTTGTGCCCTTTCATGAATTGAGGAAGCTCGCAAATGATCAATCAAGTAAATGATGTCTTCTATCTCTTCTTTTAATATTTGCATTATTTTATTTATAATAATTTCTAAGTTGAAATTTGCATTATTTTCTTTGATACTCATTGACTCTGCTAAAAAAACGGGTGAGTTTCTGTGATAATAAACTTCCATTTCTGGAAATATTTTTTGATAACTAGAAGCATAGCCAAATTCCGCGAATTTCCAACTCCCATTTTCCAATTCCCCTTTTTCTAAGAAATAGAACCTTTCAGATTCGAATTGGGGAGATTGTCTTATGGCCATTATTAAACAATCATAAGTTGAACCATCTATAAGATTTTCTATTCCACTTTCCCCAATTAACATTACTTAATGTATCAATTCGTGAGAGAAGATTTTGCAAGTAAGATTTCAAAACCTCAAAAGAAGAGATTTCATTTTTAGGAGTACTTATTTCTAAAATAATCGACTGATTATTTTCGTCTCCGAATTGTCTAGGCAGAAAAAATTGGTAAGTAATCATGAAGATATATTTTTAAAAAGGGAATAATAAAGCTTAAGGTTTTTATTCAAATATTACAGGTTCAAAATATTCTCTGCCCAATGAGAAGGGGATTAACTTTTTGTGTTGCAACCTTCCTATAATTATAGCTGGATGTGTATTGAATTGATTTGCAAAATTTCTTATGTCCTGTTCAATAAGTGGTGTAGCTTCTAATATCTCTGATACCTCCTCATCTGTCAATGTCCATTTTACTGCAAATTCATCTGCCTGTTTTTCTTTCACTTTATCTTTATCGGAATACTCTACTTTTTCTAAAAAAATATCCTTTTTGCCATGCAATAGAATATGTCCTGCTTCGTGAAAGAATGTAAACCAAAAACTATCATTCCGCTTATATCTGCCTGTTAATTGAATGAGGGGTGTGTCATTAAGCCAACGTGTGCTGCCACAAATAGGGGCTTTGGGTAAGGATGGTGTATATACCACTTTTACACCAGCCTCTAAGCAAATACCTTGCAGTTGGTTATAAAAGTTTGCAGGATGCTTTGCCATTACTGTTTTTAGTTTGGGCAATGCTTCTTTAAAGTCTTTTTCAGAATAGTCTTTTGCCTGTAATTCAGTGGCTTGTAATTCTCCTCTGCGTAACCAAGCAGATATTGCATAAGGCTCGTTGGTGTTCGCTAACGAAATTCGAAAAACAACTTTTAGTTGCTGCTTGAAATAATAATCTTCCCAAGCTGTATGATTGGAAAAACCAAAAAAGGCCAGCATTGCCATTGTTTTCTCTTGAATAGTTACCATCTGTGGCAACCATTCTTTTTTAATCATTTCTGCTAAAGGAAATTTCTTTGCCCATGCGACAGATTGTTCAATTACTGCTTGGCGCTTTTCCCTTGCAATATATTCATCGTAGCCTCTTTGGTGGTTCATCCAAAAATGTGCAGGTATCTTGGTAACATTTTCGAATTGAACTGCCATATCAGGGGTAATAGAACTATCGCCTTTTAGAATGGCTGTGATGGTTTTTTCTGGCTTGCCTGTACGGAGTGCAAACTCTTTAGGGCCCATTTCCATTTCCTCCAGCTTTTCAACTAAGGTTTCACCCGGATGGGGTTTTGATTGAGGGAAATATTGATTTTGCTTGGCCATTGTTATTTTTCTTTATGGTAGTTTATAATCTCAATTACTTCTACTCCTGTTATTTCCAGCCAAATGTATTGACCGTGTTCGTTTGAGGGGATGGGATTTTCGTGAGGGGTGAAAATCAACCTGTATGGTTGGTCTAAATCGCAAGCCCATTGCCCTTTCCTGTTACTGGTAAGTTCGTGGTAATTGCCTGGCAAGTTCCTTACATCTTCCAAAGTTGTAGCATCTTCCAACTGTGTTAGCCTTCTTCGTAAGACGGTTGCCCGAACCTTTCCTAACTCTTTCAGCATCTTCCTGTCGTCGTTAACTAGTTTCTCTAATTTCTTGTCTATGAAAGTAATTTCCACTGCAAAGGTATTTATTTATTAGTTAACAGCAAGTGTAAATTGAAATAATCTTCCTATTTGATTGCCATATGGTTGTTTTATGTTGTGCAGGCTTTGATCTACTTTTCTTTTGCTACCTAAAAATTTCAGACGCTCCCTTAGTCGCACCAGCAGTGGTTTTATTGGACCTTCCTTTGTTTGCACAAGGTCTATATCTTCCGAGTAACGGGCTTGCGGCTGTAAATAAATTTTATGCCATGCAGTGCCGCCTCTGAAAGCAAGGTTATCCATTAACAGATCATCCTAAAATATTTCCACTAATGCCCGTTCAATAATTAAATCCTGCTCCACCTGTACATTTTCGGGCCAGGGAGCTATTGTTTTCCATTCTTCTATATACCGCTTGGGAATCAAATATCGGCTTCTATCCTTGTATTATTAATCAATTTCCATTTTTCATTAAGTGCTCCAGCTTTGCTTTTGTTGTTCGATAAAGCGACAGGGAAAACTTTTTTACCCTTGAATGCTTTTTGTACCGCATCAGCTAGTTTGTTGTTATTCAGTTCCACATCCAGTATATAACCCAGCCTTTGTATGGCCGTGACCTGTGGATATTCTGTGGCCTTTTTTTGCAAGGCAGAGGGTTTCATTTCCTTCGCCAACTCCTTTAAAATGGTGACTCTATTATGCAGAGATATGGTATTGTGGTAAAAAAATAAATCAAGGGCTGTTAATGCCGGCGATGAAACATTTAAATATCCAGCATCTGTTTTTACTTGCATGATGAATGCAGAAGACCAGTCTTTTTTAACGAAAAAATTGATTTTCAGTTTTTTGCTTTTGATATTCCGGAGAGCCGGTTTTTGGGTAATCACAAAAAACTCCATAGGCTGTTGGTGAGCTGCACCATGAAGCGCAGCAGCAGAAATCAAACCTACGTAATATCGCCGGTTCAGCATCTTCATCGAATCATCCATAAATAACGTAGGTGGCACCATGCCCTGTTTTGCAAATTCAGGCGAGTGTATGGCATAAAAACCTTTTCTTATCTGTGCTATTTTTTTCCTTGATTTTGCCCGATACAGTGCCTGGTTAACCGCCTTGTCTGATACTTGTAAAACCTGCTTTAGTTCTGCCTGGCCAAATGAATATCTTCCCCTTGAACGGGTTTCGTTTAGGAATTTATCTAAAGTCGGTATAGATTTCGGGTTTATTGATTTGATTATCTCTTTTTTGCCTGATCTGTTCGGCAAGTTGGACAGTCTATTTGTTGTGTTGCTTGTCTACAGGAGTTTTGGCTTTATCAAGGATGTATAAGTTTAGAAACTCTCGCCTGGTCGGTTCTCCAATCGTAAGATTTTGTATAGGTGGGTAGAAGTCCAGGTAAAGGGATTGGCGGTTTTGTGATATGGGTTTTTGACGGAGTTTTACTTTGATCATTGCTCTGAAGATTTAGTCTGATATCCAATTCTCCTTCTTTCTTTCTGACCTGATTCTATCTTGTCTTTCTTCAGCAAGTAATTCAAGGCTTCATATACATCTTTAAATTTCTTATTGAACTTCTTCTCTATGATTTTTAGTTTATTGGTCAAATCTTTGTGAGATAAAGAGTATTGTCTCATGAAAACAAATGCTCTTACAATTTGAATGTTAATGTCGATTGCTTTAGGGCTGTTCAATACACTGGCTAACATTGCGACTCCTTGCTCTGTGAAAGCAAATGGATTGTATTTACTGTATTTGCCTTTACCTTTTTCTAAGGACGCAATTTGCGACCTTAGAAGATTATACTCTGTTCTAGTTAGTTCAAACATGAAGTCAGAAGGAAAGCGGCTTATATTTCTTCTAACTGCTTCTTTTAGTCTCTTAGTATCAGCTTCATAAAGTTCTGCTAGGTCGAAATCCAGCATTACTTTTTTGCCTCTGACCTCAAAGATCTTTTGCTGGATTATTTGTAATTGCATAGTGATTTCAATTCTGATCAAAAATAATTAATTCCCGATTAAATGGGCAGGAATATAATAGACTAATAATATTCCCTAATAAATACACCATACTCACCACATTCAAGTAATGCAAGATCTACCGGATATCCATCGCTAACAACAAATGAGCAATGGCTACTTCGCTATTTGCCAACACCAAAAACAGGACTTTAGGATGTATTCGTTTCAACAGATCATTAGCAACCGGGTCTGCCCTGATTTTTCTCTCGGAGCACGGTGAATACACGGAGGGACAGTACTTTCAGGATGATCACACACTAATCTCCATAGGTTGCCAAGACCTAAACTCATTGGGTGTGCATTGGCTTTAGGCATATAGTGGAGATCATAGAAGTTTTCACTTAGGAAAGATTCAAAATCAACATCTTTACCAGTATATAATTTTTTGAGTTCAGTCCGTATTTCCGGTACAAGCACTTTTTTAATGGCTTGGAAATTGGGTATTATTTCACTAGAATCACCATAGTACGTGCATAAAAAGGTATCGATTGGTATGGGAGAGCGATCTACATGAAAAGAATAAACATCGGTAGGGAAAAATGGGAGCTCAATATCCGTTTCATAATACTTTATCATATTGAGAAGTGGCGATGCACCATAGTCCTTTAAAAGTTTCAAATCATTTAAAACAACCTCCCGGGCAAGTGCTCCCTGATCACTCAATTGAAGTTTACGCAGTTCCTCCTCTTCTATTTCTTTTATATTTCCATTTAGCTCTAGCCTTTCAACAAGCTCAGAAAAATCACCTTTCAATGTGCGAGCCCAACAAATCGCATTTACTTCTGCCAGAAATGGAGTAGATACAAGATCTTGAAAATTTGTTACACAGTTTATTTTCATTTATCGTTGTTTTTCTCCTTCAGTTCCCTTCAGAATTGCGATACCTACTTTCCTATACAAAACCTGCTAAATTTACTCTCAAACAGATCCATCGTACTCACCGCCCGCCTGATCTCTTCCAGGTAATGCAGCGCCTGCCTAATATCCATTGCGATCAAATTTAAACAAAGGATAATCCTTACTCATATCTCTGGTGGCAGATGTAAATTTTCACTAAGCTTTCTTGTCAACACCTGGTCCGGCATTTCAAAAAATATTCCCATTAGACACATAGCCCATCATGTGTAGTACATGATGAACCAAAATTGAAAATTAAAATTAAAAATAAACCTCGGAGATTATTTGATTTTATTTATAAAGAATTCCACAATTTTAAATGACTCCCGGGTGTCATTCCCATTCTCACAATTGCCGTAAAAAACTCACCTTTCCTATTACATGATCTTCTACACTTTGTACTCCTGGTCTCATGGCTGATTGAAACTCTCTTTTGTTAAATACTATATAAAGAAACGATAATGGTTGATATTCCCAGGATAGTCTGATATTGTAATTGTTGGCATTGGCATCTATATTTCTTTGATAAAATCCTATCAATTGAAATCTCGGATTGAGCGCTAATCGACTTTCAACAGACCAGAGATCTACGGTCTTCGTAATATTATCTTCACCTACACCGATAAAATGATTGCGATTAAATCTACTGATCACAGATATATGTGGTATAGGGGCTAACTGCAATGTAAAATCAGTGGTATTAAGCTTACCATCAAAATAATTACCATAGTCTCCACTCCACCTTACACTTATTTTTTTAGAACCATCAGTGCTCCAATAAATAGAATGTCTACCATATTTATATTCTCCGGTATTTATTTTTACCCCAAGTGGGGCAAATTCTTCGCTAAGGTTTTGATAGTACGGGCTGTATACATGCCCAATGAAACCTCCGTTTTGCAATGTAAACCAAAATGGGCTGATACCAATAGAACGCTCTATCAATTTACCTGTGCTGGCTTGATGATACCATTCAGCAAATAAA
>JAYSTG010000682.1:0-18490 GCA_043719965.1 Saprospiraceae bacterium
CATCGAGCTCTACATTACTCAAACCTAATCTTAAAGTGATCCAATCAACCTATACTTTACCTCCAGCGCTTGATATAAGGCAAAACTATTTAGCAGGTACTATACAGTTTAAACGATTGAATGACACCAGAAACCCACGCAAAGGATATATTGTATCTGCATCCGTAAATGGGTCTACAAGGGAAATCAAACCCAATGCTGCAATCATAGCTTTAAAAGATCCTACCAATGATGCATACTCATACGCCGATCTTTATCAACCTTATAAAAAGAAAGGCTATGCCTTAGATTGGGGATTGGAAACTTCAGTATTTACACCAATGGGATTATATAGCACTTGGTATACCGCGATTAAAGCACATGGCAAAAAAGCTGCCACACCCTTGCAAGCGAACGAGCTATATCGAATGGGTGGATTCAATTTATTGAGAGGATTTGATGAAGAATCAATTTTAGCTAAGCAATATGTACTCTGGACCAATGAGTGGAGATTGATTACGGGCAGCTTGTCTTATATCCATGTGCATTCGGATTTGTCGCGTATAAATGCGAGGAACTCTATTGATTTTAAACCTGCCACGTATTGGAGTTTGGGAGGTGGGTTGGTATTCGATACTTCTTTAGGATTATTATCGATTACTTCATCTGTGGGTAGAATATTTCCGGAAGCCTTTAATTTGAGAACAGTGAAATTACATGTGGGATATATCAATTACTTTTAATTAACGCTTTGCATCTATAGTTTTTGTATGATCTGTATTCCATCTCGTATAGGTAAGATAAATGTCCTTACCCTTGAGTCTTTGGATACTATATTGTTAAATTCATGAATAGCTTTGGTCTCCTTGTCTTGGATATCCGATAAAACATTACCGTACCACAGCACATTATCTACCAGAATAGTGCCTCCTAATGTGACTAAAGGTAAAACCAACTCATATATGGCAAGATTATTTTGTTTGTTTGCATCGATAAATACCAGATCATAAGAAGCTGTGAGGTGTTCTATCTCGTATAGTGCATCACCTATGATCAAATTTAACTGTTTGCTTTTATTTGCTAACTCAAAATATTTAAGGATTATAGATTCAAACGCTTTATTTACTTCAATACAGGTAATGTGGCCGTCTTCCGCCAAATGATGTGCCAGACACAAAGCAGAGTATCCGGTAAATGTACCGATCTCCAGTATTGATTTAGGCTTCAACCACGAACTCAAAGCCATAAGGAGTCGGCCCATGACCGGACCACAGGACATAAAAGGATTGACTGTAGTAAGGCCAGTTTCCCTTTCCAATTGATCAAGATACCTAGGCAATTGGTAGCTATTTCTATGACTATACTCGTAAAGCCTTTCATGAAACAACATGTGTAAATTTTTTCTTTAAAGGTGGATAAACCAGTACCGCGAACAATATCAGGCTCGCCCCGATGTAAAATTTTGAGTTTAGATTGCGATCTTCACCTAGAATTAAAACCGCTAATATAATTCCATAGACTGGTTCCAAATTCAAC
Organism: Saprospiraceae bacterium; assembly: GCA_043719965.1. GTDB lineage: Bacteria > Bacteroidota > Bacteroidia > Chitinophagales > Saprospiraceae > JADJLQ01. The sequence goes on from JAYSTG010000682.1 coordinate 1,516, forward strand.
ACTAGATTGAGTGCAAATGTCGATATATGCTTTAAAGCAAATAAAGACATCGCCAGAGCAATAGTCGTACATAGAATTCCAAGGATCAACAAGTAAATCCAATCCCATCTACTCGGCCACCATGCGATGGATTCAATATATTGGTGATAAACAAAAAGGATCACACTCAATGTACAGAAAGCACTTACCATTTCTACCCAGGATAATTGCCAGATATTGACTGTGGACACATATTTTTTATTTAAAGAAGAAAATATCGCAGCCAACAATGCAGAACATAATCCTGCTAGTACTCCAAGCATTCGTGTCTGAGGAAGTCCCTGCACCACTAATACCATACCAGGAACAATTAACACCGCCATACTAAAATCAAAAACATTGAACGGTTTTTTAAATAATATCGGATCTATTATTGTGAGGAAAAGACAAGAGGTCGCCATACATACCAGACAGATAGAAGCTCCGGCCAGTTTGACAGATGCAAAGAAAGTCACCCAATGGATGGCTATAATACTACCTATGAGTACCAATCGGAACAATGTGATTCGAGGCATAGAAGCTACAAATCGGAACCCACCGACCAAGAAACTCAAGCTCGCACTTGCGATCAAGACTCTCCACCATACTAAAGATAAAGCAGGAAGTTCGATAACAGCTCCAAGGATAGCTGTGAATCCAAATAATACAACAGCAACATGGATGAGTAAATAGGAAATAAATTCTTTTTTCATTCTTTGTTTTCCAATCTATAAAAATATTTTTTTTTCATTATGCCGATAAATAGACAAGAAAATAAATTGTATATTACTGAAGGTCAATAGCTAGCGTTGAGCGTTGAAAGATATACTTTAAGTTGTAAATATCATAATAAATGGTAGGATATTCAGACAAATAAATATCAGTTAATTTTAAATGCATTATAGTGCAATGAATTAAATACAAATGGGTCAGAATTTTATAGATTTGCAATATAAACTAGAGACATGAACGTAGGTCAGGTCGCTCCGCATATAGCATTATACGATACAGAAAGACAAAAAGTAAATCTCAAGGATTATACAGGGGAAAAAATAGTTATATTTTTTTTTCCTGCAGCTTGGTTTAGTGTATGTACCAAGGAAATGTGTACAGTAAGAGATGATATGACAGATTACAAAAACATGAATGCTAAAGTCTTCGGCATTTCAATAGATTCTTCTTTTGCTTTGAAAAAATTTAAAGAAGATCAAAAGCTAGAATTTACTTTACTCAGTGATTTTAATAAAGATGTAATAAGAGCATACGGTATTTTTAGAGAAGATTTTGTGTTGGATATGCATGGAGTAGCAGAGCGAGCGGTTTTTATCATTGGAGGTGATGGAACTATTCAATACAAAGAAGTGTTAGATTCACCTGGAAATATGCCAGATTTTGCAGCAGCTAAACGAGCGCTGGAAACTATTCAATAACCCAATTAATCCCAATCTTATGATTACTTATACAAGATATGAAGAACGTGAAGATGTATTAGTAGAAGATCTGGAGACAGGATGGGATGATCCTTCTCAGTTGGTCGTATACAATGATGAGGTCAATACTTTTGATTGGGTGATACAGTGTCTCATGGAAATATGTGGACACACTTTCGAACAGTCTGAACAACTATCTATACTGATACACTTCAAAGGTAAAGCCGGAGTAAAAACCGCTCCGTTGGATACACTCAAACCTTTGAAGGACGCACTAGTTGATCGTGGCCTTTCAGCTGTCATAGAAGGCGTCAAACAGGAGCACTAATCCCTAAGGCTATGCCGCCCGTGTTTATTCCTGATGATGGCAAGCCCATTGATTTTACCACATTTTTGACAGACCTTCCGGATGAAGATGGTTTGGCCTTCGTCGGCGCCAATTTTCATCCACAAACTTTAATTAATGCTTATTTGTCCGGACTTTTTCCCTGGTTTATTCATCAAGGTTATCCACATTGGTATTGTCCTGATCCTAGAATGGTATTGTTTCCAGAGCAGCTCAAAATATCCAAGAGCATGCGTAATGTATTTAATCAAAAAAAGTTTTCTTTTTCCGCTGATACCCACTTTAACGAAGTGATGAAGTATTGCGCTTCGGTCCCTAGACTTGGAGAGTCAATGTCTTGGATAGATGATCATTTTTTAGCAGCATACCAAAACTTGTATCGATTAGGTTTTGCTCATTCTTTCGAATCCTGGCAAGATGGGCATTTAGTAGGCGGATTATATGGAGTGAGTATAGGAAGTGTATTTTATGGAGAATCCATGTTTTCATTACAGCCTAATGCTTCAAAGGCTGTGTTTATACAAGCTGTTCGTTTTTTATCATTTCATGGGTTCAAAATGATCGATTGTCAAGTACATACTCGCCATTTGAATACATTGGGGGCCATTAATATTAGTCGGCATGATTTTTTAAATCTATTGGACCAATGGAATCAATACCCTTCTCTTAATGGAATCAACTGGGAAGCGTTATTTAATCAAAGTTTGGTATGACACTTGCAGAACGATATGGAATGATTCGATCATGGCTCATGTACTATGCCAAACCATTTAATGGATACAGACTTAGATCATTTTATAAGCCATTCATTCATGCAGGTGATTTGGTTTTTGATATCGGAGCACATTTAGGCAATCGTTCCAAGGCTTGGTTGCAATTAGATGCTAAAGTCGTTGCAGTAGAACCTCAGCCTCTTTGCATTGAATATTTGGAAAAAAGATTTAGTCACTATCCTCATTTTAAATTAATAAAAGGTGTAGTAGGAGAAGTTAATGGAGTGATTCCATTTAAGATCAGCTCTCAAAGTCCTACTATCTCTACCGCCAGAGGCCGAGATTGGCAGACCTTGATCAATAGCTATAGCCTTACTCCCGCTACTTGGGATCAGGAAATCACTACGCCAATGGTCACACTGGATGAGATGATTAAGACTTTTGGGATACCCATGTTTTGTAAAATAGATACTGAAGGATTTGAATGGGAGGTGATCAGCGGCCTGAACCAACCTATACCACATTTATCGTTGGAATACCTTGCTTTTGATAGACAAAGATTAATTCAATGTGTGCTTAAAATGCAGACCTTAGGGGAATATAAATGTAATTTTTCACCCGGCGAAAGCCAAAATTGGTATTGGAAAGAATGGAAATCTACTGAAAAAACGATCCAGATTATGGAACAAGGTTTATTATCCTTTAAATTTGGGGATCTCTATTTATTAAAAATCTAACTTTATAGTAATCTAATTGATATCGATCTTGATAGGAATCCGCAGCGGAGCATAGTAGATCAGAGCCCATTCACCGTCGGATTTGGAAAACCTACGCTCCATACTCATAGGGCTCAGTCGATGTTGAATGATTTCAAATATCAGTGCAGAATCTAAAGTTTTAAATGTCCTGGTAAATAAAGTATCCTGAAGGTTGATCGGACTATGTAAAACCCAGGCTGCAGAGGTCCATCGAAAATCATCTAACACTGTAGTAGTATCTTCTTGTTCTGGTAATCCTTCTAAAGGAAATCGTATATGCTTCATTTGATACGTTGAGTCTTGATGAAAGGCCTCAAAAAAATGGTCAAATCCTCCAAAACTTGGAACAGGCTGAATAGGATTTACATCCATAGTTGGTGCATGTTTGCATGCCAAGCTTCCAATGAATATAAACATAAATAAACTAGATCGTATGGCCATACACAAGATGTATAGAGGATAAAAGATAATGATATTTCAGTTGAAAGGTAAGAAGATCTCCGCTTTTTAGAAGTTTACCTTCAAAAGTATTAGATCCTTGATTAAGCTGAGTCAAATCAACTTCAAGATTAGATTTAAAATCAATCTGACCTAGTCCATAAGCCTTATACATCGCTTCTTTGGCGCACCAAATTTGATACAGCCGTTGCTGGTAAGTCGGCCCGGCAAGGGATTCAAGCGCTGTGGGTAATATGAATTTACTTGCTATACGATTTATTCGAGGTGAGTCATTTTCTATGTCGATACCACATGGAAATTTTGAAAGCATGGCTGCAGCTATTCCATCAGAATGGCTGATAGAGATATATCGTTGATCATTGATTAAAAAAGGTTTTTTAAACTCATCTTTTTCTACAACGCCTTGATCCGTAATACGATATAAGACATACCTTGAAGCGAGCCACTCAAGATTACGTGATTCAAATGTAGAAGGAAGGTCCTTTAATTCATAGGGCAATAGATCTAAAAAGAATTTTAAAGGTTCTTCAATTTTCCACACTATTACCGTGTAGTCTGATTCATTCAAATGAAATATCTCAGGCATTTCAAGGTAAAAGTAAAGTTTGTTCTATTTTTGCCCTCTTTTTTCTACACATGATACTTACTGATAAAAAAATACTCGAAGCTATCGATCAAGGATTGATTGTAATTGATCCTTTCCGTCCAGAGAGCTTAGGAACCAATAGTTATGATGTTCATTTAGGTAAATATATCTCGGTGTACGAGGATGCTGCACTGGATGCCCGCAAACACAATAAAGTTATTGAATCTGAGATCGGCCCGGAAGGATTTTTGATGCACCCTGGTATGCTTTATCTGGGGGTGACTGAAGAATATACGGAAACTCATCATACCGTACCTTTTTTAGAGGGTAAGTCCAGTATAGGGCGACTTGGTATTGATATCCATGCTACAGCAGGTAAAGGAGATGTGGGCTTTTGTAATTATTGGACACTTGAACTATCGTGTGTCCAACCCGTACGGATCTATGCCGGTATGCCTATAGGTCAACTTATATATTTTATGGTAGAAGGTGAAATTATAAGATCCTATGCTTCCAAAAAAGATGCGAAATATAATCAGCGTAATCCTAGACCGGTAGAATCTATGATGTGGAAAAATATTTTTTAAACTTTAGCTGAACCGTACTTTTCTTGCCAGGCTAAGACACCCCCGAGTAAGTTTCTGACATTAGCATAACCGGCCTGGGTCAATAATGTTTTAGCCATCCTACTTCTGTCTCCTGATTTGCAGTGGACCACTATCTCTGTATGCTTTTGATCCGTTATGTTTTCCAATTGACCCATAAGCTCGCCCAGTGGAATTAGCCTTGACCCAAGATTAAATTCAGCGTAGTCGTATCCTTCTCGAACATCTATAAATACAAAATCATCACCCCGATCCATTTTAGCTTTGAGTTCCTCTACTGTAATATCCAGGGTAATAATTTATTCTGGGCAAGAAGCCGGTTTTTTAGAATTTAAAAATATTCTCATCGTATCCCCGCTCTTCATTTTATTATCTTGATCAAACAAAGGTTCCTGATGAATGACATAGCTGGCATTGATATCGTTCAGTACATCTTCTTCGACCTCTTGTACGATCAGGCCTAAGCTCGTCAATAAAAAGGTTGCAGCAGGATAGGTGAGACAAGTAACATTAGGTACTGCTAATTCTGCACCGGTATCTGTGGATAAAATAAAATCTAAGGTACCTCCTTTCGGAAGTTTAAAATCTGATTTTTCAATGTGGGCACTGAGAATAGTATCACCTCCATACACGACTGCCATGATGTAATTCTTTGGACCAGCATCATACGTATACCCTATAATATTGCTTTTAATTTCAAAGCCTCGCTCTAACTCCACTTTTTTGACATCAAAACTCTGACCGTATAGACGGGGAAGGGCAGAAAGTGAAACTAAATCAGCATTGTGCTTGGTAACCACAAGATAGATTTTACGATCTTCTTTTACAAGAGATCCTGCCTCCGGTGTTTGCCTTAAAATTTTTGACCCTGGCTGATCAACTAGAAAAACTGAATCATTTTTTACTAAAATGAAATCATGTTTTTTAGCCAGTTGCTCAGCTTCATCGATGCTCTTGCCTACAAAATCTGGTAACAGAATACTTTGGCCATGACGAGTATAGCATTTCAACCACCAAGATGTAATCATCAATAGGGTAAACAAAAACAATAACATGGCAAACAAATTTCGCCATACGAAAGGATCTTTATATAAAGGCAATTTAGTATCCACTATGAGTTTTTCTAAGAGAGGTGCAAAATTACCAAGTAATCTATAATTTGTATGACAAATGTTTTTAACCTCTAACAGCGTATGGAGGCACAAAAAGCCGTTGTGAAAATGCTATGACTTTGTTAATTGCTCAACGCAATGATTTTGATGCTCCTAAACCTTCTCGATAGATCCCCATATTGTAAAAAGTAAAGTCCAGACGGTAAATTTGATTCAAAATCATAGTACGAATTCGAAGCTATTGTAAATCGAGTCATTAACACTCCTGTGGAGGAATATAAATTTAGTGTCAAAGAACGATTCGAGAGATTTTCGACTTTCAATCGATCTCGGAATGGATTAGGAGATACTCGAATTAAGTGTGGTAGATCAATGTCTTTATGGGCAATGGTGATGTCATTAAGCACTTTAATAGTGATACTATGATTACTTAACCAATTATTTTTTTCATCAATCAAAAGGAATGCAATAGTTTCAAAAGTATCTCGTTCTACCTTGGAAGATACAAATACTACCAGCCCTGCATTGAGGTCAGATTGAACCCATTCACTTCCAACTTTAAGGGTATCAGTTCGATTTTTAATAAAATATCCTAGCCCAGGAGTTTGTAACAATACATATTTGACTTGTGATGGATCAGAATCAATATCTTTCGCTTCTAGCTCTTTGTTGGTCACAACTTTTGTTTTTAACTCAAATAGTTCAATTATTTTATTTATGGTTAAAGTAGGACCATTTCCAGCAATAGACCCACATAATTGAAGAGACCAATCATCCAGACTCCCTCCTGCACCATTATTAGCATCCTGAACTCGCAGCTTCCAACTTCCTTGGATTGGAGATGAATATAGTTTGTTAAAAGACTGCTCGGGCTTATGGAGTTTCCGATCTGTAATTGGACAAGTAACAGGTATTATTGCCTGGTCATCCAACCCAATATTAAAGTTACTAAGGTTATTACACAGACGATTCCATAGTAAGACAGAATCTCCGGATGGAGCAATGATCGAAAAAGTAAGGTCTCCAATAAAATCGTGCGTACCGTGAATAAGTGGTAAACTCAATTGTGCTAGTTTGAAGGTATCCGTTACTATGATCTCTGAAGTAATTCTAGGGGTACTGGTTGCTGATATAAACTTGGGTAAATCTTGTGGTTTATATAATTTACAGGACAACGATTGGGTATGAAATATTGAAAATGGAATAGTCGTATTATCGCAAAAACCAATAGGCCGTACTCTCCAATAATAAAGTTGATTTCTGTTTAACTCCTGTTCTGAAGCGACAGTAGTGTCAGACAGACCTAGTTTTTTTGACCAGGTAATAAATTCAAAAGAAGGGCTTTCAGCCAACTCAAATAAATATTCATTTTTTCCGGGACTATAATTCCATTTAAATGCGGGGCTTGTATTGACCTGATCCTGATTATTGGCCGGCGATATGAATTGAATATCCTTGCGGAGAATATTTAATTTTAGATCCAAAGAGATGGTATCTTTTGTTCTAGTATTGATTCCAAGGATGGGTAAGAATGAAGGAATTTTCGTTAGATTGGAACCTACATGGATAGTAAGTAATGTTGAATCATTTTTAGTCAATTGGGTCTTAGAAAATTGAACACTAACGTTTTGGTTGCTCCCTCGATATAATAGATTTATTGTATCGTTATTTGAAGAGGTAGAGGATCGTATAAAGATATTTTGGCTCGTGCCTTCGCAGATGGTGATGTTGTCATCTTGTGTGGCAAGAGATAGTTCAGGGTTCAATCGATCCAGGACTTTGAGATCTGCATCATTAATGTCAAAAAATATATTTCCATTTGCTTTAATCTTTATTCTTGCTTGATCGGTGATGATGGTTGGTATTGTGATCCATTCACCACCATCATTAGGAGTGTCTTTAACCAATACTGTATTAAAGGATTGACCACCGTCCGTAGACCAATACAACGAAACTTTTTTGCATAATATTGGCATGAGATCGGTCTGTGCCACATCCCAGGTTACATACACGAAATCATTTCTATAAAGACTGTCTTTGAAATTAAATGTAGATATTCTGAAAGGGCCCGCTGACTTATGAGCTTGTATCATGATATCGCTCCATCCGGTAGCCCCTATAGTATCATTGTCCCTTGCCATGAATCTAAAATTAAGAGCTCTTGTAATATTGGGCAATACTTCGTTAATATCTTTTATATTTTTTAATACATTGACTAGTTTAGGAAAAATTCTTATCGGAGACTTTGATGGAGGTTGTGACCGAAAGAGTGGTGCTGTACCTGACGGTTTGCCCAATATACTTTTAGGACCCAGATCCAATTGCTCCCATGTATATGTTAAACCATTGGGGTTGTCATCGGTGGCCATGCCTTCCAGTTCAAATGGAGTCTCCACGGGTATGATAGCTCCATTCGGGCTGATGATAGTGGTAATAGGCTCGTTTTGACTGGAAGGCTGTAACGCACCACACAGAGATCCAATTCCATTCCTTGAAAAAGATTTTATTTGTTGGATGGAGTTCGAATGAAAGTATGCATCTGAAATACCTTGTATATAATTTGGTCCGCAACTACTGGCTCCGGCATAGCTCATGATCGTACTCCCACTCCCAGGTTCATACCCGCTTGTAGCGCTTTCATTCTGATTATCACAAAGATTAAAACTATGTTCTGCACCCAATTGATGCCCTATTTCATGACTGGCAATTAAATAAAAATTAGTTTCTGAATAGGTTCCAAATGGGGAACTTACTCCTGCTCCTTTGCTTGCGGTACAAACACTGGATAATTGAGCTAGACCACCACCGCCTGTTCCAAACACATGACCTATGTCATAGTTATTAAGTCCTATCCTTGTATTGATGGCTTCAGTATTTTGACTGATCATCGCTGAAAGATTCCCGTTAGCATAAGGATCGGTTGCAGAATCCAAAAAAATTAAAGTGTCATTATTGTCTACTAATTTGAAATCAATACCAAGCTCATGGGTATACACTGCATTTATACGTGTGATATCAGCATTTATTCCGGCCAGGACTTGCTCCTTATTGGATCCATAAATTGATGCATATTCTGCTGTGGCTGCAAGCGCCATTCTATACGTTCTTTTATTGATCGGGCCTGCTTGATTGGTTCGTAGGGTTCCAGGGGGCGTTGCTATTTGATCTCGTGGAAGGCTTTGAGTAAGGCATTCAAAAGGCTTAGCGTTGGAGAGTATAGAGGTTGTATTCGATGAGAGGATGTAGGTATTTGGGTTGGCCAGGTCAGGTAAAATACAAAAAGTTTCAGGTCCTCGAATTTGGAAGACTTTTATTTTTCCGTCATAATAATCGAGGTATATTGCTGGGTATATTTCATCACTGAAATAGGATCGGATAGCAGGATATTTAACAGCTAATTTTGTTGCAAAATTGGATCGTACTTTAAATCTTCGAGTCGTAAAAGAGACATCTGAGATAGGTAAGATTATGGGTTGGTGATGTTCCAACGCTGCGAAAAAAGAAGCTGTATCTAAGGTGAATCGTGAGCTAGAAAGATGGATAGGATCTGGTATGGCCTTCCAAAAATTTTGGCTTTGGATCATATTATAAGAAAACAGGAAGAAAAAAATAATTTTAAATATTTTCACTGACATTTGAATTCATTAAGTTTCATAAAATTAAAAACTGGCAATGACCTGTGCCTGACCGGTCTGAATATAGCGGCTTCCTTCGCTTTTTCTGGCATTATATCCAAGTCTTAGTATCGTATTTGCATTGATTTCCCGGTCTACATTGATTTGAATTAATAAATTGGTACCTGGCCTGAGTCCCTGAAGCATATTATATTCTCTCCACGGATTTGTACTTCCCTTTAAAGCTATCCAGATGGAGGACATCGTGCTTCGTACACTCCATTTTGCCTGAGGTTGGGCCGTACATTCTAGCCTGATTTCATGGAGTCGGGAAGACAAGGTACTGAGTTCATCATGACTGGCTTTATAGCGATACGCTCCGGACACCCTTAGCCGAGTATTGGGTTGCAGATTTAGTTTCGGCTCCAAAATTAAATGCCTCAAACTATAATTTTTTTCTTTAAAAAATTCAGCTTGATTTGCTTGAAGGGTTGTCGCTAGATAATTTTCAAAACTGAATCTATTATTTAATCTATTTCGATGACGAATAAAGTATTCCTTTTGGTTTCGGGATTCAAAGCCTGTCGATAGACGCCATTTCGATAAGTTGATAATTTGCCCTGCATGTAACTCAAAGCGGATATCCCCTTTATTAAAAAACAATTGATTTCGCATTTGACCTTGTAGAGCAGTCAATCCCGGGTCGTCGAGTTGAAGCGGAAGTATATTTTGAGTCCCTTCAGCTAATTTCCAGTTAAAATTCCAGTTGGACACCCACCCCAATTTATGATACCAACGTGCTTTCGTATCAGTGGTTCGCAAAGCGCGCCCATCCAATTCAAAGTTTTGGAGAAAAATATAATTTTTGGTTTTTACAAATTCATTACCAGTCACAGCATATCGAAGATATTCTCCCTGATCACTGAATGGTGCTAGCTCAAATTCTGTCACTTGTAATACAGAATCTTTATTGATATCAATCCAGGTGTAATATCCTTGTCCTTTATTCACTTTGAGGTAGGTATATTCTAATGCTGGTTCTTGGCCGGTACCTGCCTCTATGGTCTCATCGTATCGTAAAGCATTGTTGCGAGTCCGTGTAGTTAAGGATTGCCGGAAGAGCAAGGTTTTATTGTTTTTGTCTTGATCGAAATCTTGTATCTGTTTAAATTGAAGGCTACGATACACAATTCGAATATTCCATTGCGTCTGTTCAGCGAGTTGCCATTGCTGTTCCACAGTTACTTCAGCGGCTCGATAATGATCATCAAAATGCTCTACATTTACTTTTTGATCTGTCCGATTTCGATATTCAAAAGCATAATTCATTTTATCTGAAAATAATCGACCTCGAAGAAATGATCTCAACGTATAAAATGAGAAACTTTCTCTCAATAAAAGTAGATCTGATTTTTGTTTAAGTTGATTTCTTTCTTTATCGTATGAGATCCCTGCTCGATGTTGTTGTGATTTTCCGAATGCTTGTTCAAATTCCACTTTAGGCCTGAAGAAAGCTCCGCGATAGGTACCCACATCATTAGTGAGATCGGATCCATGAAATTTAAAGAGTGTCCTCTTATTAAATACCATTGTGTTCCAACCCTGATGTAAACCTGTGAATAGATTGCTTTTAGTATATCGCTGGAGATAATATCCAAGTTCATAGTTAGCACTCTTTAAATCACTTTTAAGTGCCCACAATAGCTCATCAGCTATGGAGTTGGAAGGTCCAGTAATACCCCAATCTCGATTAAATTCCGGATTTCTAAAGGGTTCGAAAATTTTAAAATTTTGATTTAGTTTTTCTATCGCAACCTCATTGGCCCAATTTGTTTTGGAATTTAGTTTTTTAGCATAACCTATTTTTTGTTTCCAGGCAATTCCACTATTGTCTTGGTGATCTTTCAGGGAAAATAGATTAAGATCTACATGGCTTAGGCTTATTTCGGTCCCACTATAAAAACCGCTGGCAGGTTTATACTCCATGCGTATAGCATGTTGCATTTGTCTTTTGGGAGCAGTGAGTGAAGCCACAGGTTCATACTCACCGATGTTATTGGTTGAGAAAGGATCTGATGCTACCCATCGATAAGCACGACCATTGGTGAATAGATCTTTTTCTACGATATAATTACCATTACCTTTTCCTACAAAATTAAACTGAGCAGTATAACTATCTGCCGCGCCAGATGGATCGAGGATTAGTATGTTTTTGAAAATTTTCCCTTTTACCACGGTGTCCTTAAGTTTGTAGAGCACATTATTTTGCTCTGAAAATAAATCTGCTCTTTGAATGGTAGAACGATTCAGATTATTCAGCTGGTCTCCTGCAGCGCTTAATGCTCGTTTATCTTCTGCGGTGAGAGTCTGAAGAATGTTGGAAGATTTATTATCTTGTTCATTATACGTATTCCATTGTACCGTGAAATCTTTTCGTTGATATCGCGATTGAAGTGACCAGGCGGACTTTAGATAAGATTGATTACTATATTCAAACTCAATGACGATCCTGCTATTGCGATTTAAAATTCTTTTAGCGGTAAAACTGAGTTCAGATCGATTATAATCAATGATATAGTCATGCTCCAACCCTCTCATTAATAATTCGCCATCTAAATAAACCTTTTCAGAGGCTGATAATACGATGATAAAAAGTTCGTTTGCAATACCAGTGAGCCTGTAGGGGCCCTGGTTGCCTTCCTGTATTGCTATATTCTGCCTTTTGAAATTACCTCTTGCTATTGCACCGCCGACTTTCGTTTCCAATGACGCGCCATGAGGTAATGCATCTTGGCTCATGACTTGCATTCCCTTATATTTTTTAAGATATCTCAGGAAATAAGTATCATCCGGCTTGAGTTGTTGATCACCAGCCAGTAAGGTGAGGTTCTTGCGTTTTAGTTCGATATAGACTTTATCTATCTCATTGAGTTGTTGGGTATTTCCATCCGCTTGGATAGGAAGATTATCGTCAGCGATAGCTGCATTGATTTCGATATCATCTCCAAGTTGGCCGGCTAATTGTACGTTCAGATTAGAGTTAAGCACTACATTTTGGTTATTTCCAAAACTTAGACCCCGCCCAAATGCTCCACTATAAGCTATCTCTTTAGCCGTGATTTTTCCAGGCTCCTTACTTTTGGGAAATTTGTAACCCATCGGAATTTCTGTGTCCAATATATTAAGTTGACTTGTATCCGAAGCAGTAATGGCTAGGTCTGGCGATTTAGATAAAACAGTATAGTGAAGGTTAATGTGTACACTATCTTCAGCTTCGCATAATAATAGGATGGTCTTTTGTTTGATTTGATATGAAATAAAATTGGATGATGAAGTTTGAATTTGAATAGATTGAGGTAAGATGTACATACTGTCTTGAAGTGTCAATCTGGATTTGAAAGTAAGGTCTAACGTTCGCTCATTTGCGATTTGCCCTGTACTATGGAAACTCATCATGCTAAAGCAACCGATGAGTATGTGGATATGAATTATTCTATTCGTTATGGTGCGGACAATATGCATGCCAAGCTCCAAAATTAGGCTTCTGATGATTAAATCGTTTTTTTAATATTTACACCTTTAGTATTTCCCCACCTTCTCGTCTCCATTTCCATCGCTTATGTGACCACAGCCAACCGGCAGGATTTTCTTTGATGCTGAGCTCCAGTTTGATGGCTATGAGCTCTATGATGTGTTGATGGCTTAAGCCAGATGGATCCTGAGTTATTATTGAAATCTCAGATTCATAATATCCTCGTTTGATGCGTCGGGTATCAAGAAATAAAATTGGAAAATTATATGATTTAGCAATATCAGCCGGACCGTGAACAAAAGCGGTATCCTGATGCAGAAATTTTGTCCAATACGCTTTCTCTGGTTTAGTAGGGCTTTGATCAGCTAAAAATAGCAACATCGAAGGATAGGGCATGCCACTGATCATACTCCTGATTTCTTTGCTCGGTACGATGGTCAAACCAAAGCGGGTTCTCAATTCATACACTTTTTTATCAAGAAGAGCGCCATTCAATGGACGGTAATTCGCAAAACCTGGTATTCGAAGTTGTTTATGGACCAGGACCGCTCCTATTTCAAAATTTCCCGTGTGCCCGGATACTAAAAGTATTCTTTGGTTCTTCGCAATAAAAGTATCCAGAACTTGTGTTTTGGTGAATCTAAACCGTTCTATTAGTTTTTCTTCTGTCCAACTATACGAGGCAAGTGTTTCGAGTATAATATCACTGAGATTCTGGTAAGATTGAGCTGCGATTTCTTGTATTTCTTCCTTTGACTTTTCAGGAAATGATCGAATTAAGTTTTGTATCACTACTTTTTTGCGGTAGCGAATCACCTGGTACAACATGAATTTTAAAACATTGGACACTCTATATAGATTCTGGTCAGAACATTGACCAGCCAACCACACACTAATCTTAAAGAACAAATAGCCTATATCTTTCATTCGTGGTGTAAAATTAATTACCTTGCTTTGATTAATTCTATTTCTGGACTATTTGGCAAAATCTATCTATGATTGATCGTAGGAAATTTGTAAAAAAAATGAGCAGTCTGGCTGTTTTACCTTTGGTAGAACCCACTGGTATCCAACATAATGGATTTACCCCACCTTTGATTCTTTCAACTTGGGATTTCGGTATTGCTGCTAATAAAGCTGCTATGGAGACTATGAACAAGACAGGATCGGCATTAGATGCTGTAGAAGCCGGAGTGAGAGTTCCTGAAGCCGATCCTGAAAATTCCAGTGTAGGATATGGCGGACTCCCCGATAGGGATGGAAGAGTCACTTTAGATGCTTGTATTATGGATGACCAAGGCAGAGCTGGTTCAGTTTCTTCTTTAGAATGGATCATGCATCCTATCTCAGTTGCACGAAAAGTTATGGAAAAAACACCCCATGTCATGTTGGTTGGCGATGGAGCTCTTGATTTTGCTGTAGCAGAAGGATTTGAAAAACAAAATTTATTGACTGAATCCTCCAGACTTAAATGGGAAGAATGGAAAAAAACTTCACATTATGCTCCAAAGATAAACATTGAAAATCATGATACCATCGGAATGATTGCTATGGATGCTGCAGGTCGTTTAGCTGGAGCTTGTACTACTAGTGGATTAGCTTTTAAAATGCATGGAAGAGTAGGGGATAGCCCTGTGATTGGTTCCGGCCTTTATGTAGATAATGAGATAGGAGCTGCCACGGGTACCGGACTTGGCGAGTTGGTACTCAAACAATGTTCTACCTTCCTTATCGTTGAATTCATGCGTCAAGGAAAATCCCCACAAAAAGCGTGTGAAGAAGCCATTAAAAGGATCATTCGAAAAAATAAAAATTATAAAGATTTTCAAGTAGCTTTTATAGCGATGAATCGCAAAGGTCAGGTCGGAGCATATGCTATTCAACCTGGATTTGCATACGCTTTTTCGCAAGGTACCGTCCATCGATTAGTTAAATCGCCCTCTTTTATCTCAGCATGATTTCGATCTCCGTCATTCATCCTCTACCCATTTATTATCATGGTATTTGTCATTTAGTAAATACACACAAGCCTCAACTATATCATTGTCAGACATATACCTCATCTGCCAAAGAAGCCCTACACCATGTCAATGATTGGATTGCAGATATAGTCATTATAGGTATTTATAACACCCATACCGAAGAAATAAAATTAATTGAAGCAATTAAGAAGAAATCTAAAAAATGTAAAATCATTATCATATCCAGGTTGGAATATGCTGAAATCGTTCGTCGCGCTTTTATCAAAGGGGTCAATGGCTTTATGTATGGCCATGCTGAGGCTGATGAATTTTTTGAAGTTTTGGAAAAAGTATCTAAAAATGAAGTTTATATGCCCCCTGGGTTTAGAATACACCCCGATTTTAATCAGTTTCAATCCTCTGGAGGCAGTCGCCAGACTCATCGACTTGATTTTCATTTAACCCATCGTGAAAAGGAAGTTTTAAACTTTATCTGCTTGGGGCATAGCAATATACAGATTTCTGAAAAATTATTTATTTCTGATCAAACTGTTGCTGTCCACAGAAAAAACCTATTCCGTAAAATGGGCGTCAAGAATAGTATCTCGCTAATGCATGCTGCCAAGGAGAAAAAACTCATTAGTTAATTATATATTAAAATAAAATATATTTGAAAATTTAACTTAATCAGCCTCTTCGGTAGATTATTTCATTATATTTTTGTACAGATTTCTGTAAAAGGAAATCAGACTAGAATTTTTAGACCAGAACTTTTAAGACAAAGAGTAAAGTGCAATACTTTAACTCATATCCCTGTTTACACATCTTTTGGAAGTGGAATCCCACTTTCCTTCTATCATTTTGTTTTATACTTCTAGCCTGTTTCGATTCTTTTGGGCAGGCGGTGATCTTACAAGGCAGGGACAAAGACATTGCTACTTTTCAAGTCAAAACCGGGGATAAATTTTATGATTCTGGTGGACCTGGCGGAAGTAGAATTCCTGACCAACCTGGTAATTATCTAAATTGCAGCGACCCATTTAATGAATCTACTAACTGCACTTCACTATATACCTTTTGTAGCCAGGGAGATACCGTTACGATTAATTTCAAAGATTATTTGATCGTAACGGGTGATCGCATCCGTATCTTTTCTAGTACCAATAATTCAGGCACACCACTCTATAATAGTGTCAATCAAGGGGTCTCAATCAATGGAATGAGATTGACGACTGGTACATCCATCAAAAGTAAATCACCCGATGGTTGCCTTACGGTAGAATGGTTCTGCACTACCATTGGTAATTCGGTGGGCTGGGAGGCAGATTTTATAGTGAATCAAAAAGGCAACCCTAATAACTCTTCTTGTTTACCTACTTGTAAAAACAATGTAATCATCCAACTGCCTACAGATACTTGTTTTGTTATAACCTCCATAGATCATTTTGGTACAGTGCCTTCAGTTACGTGCAACTACGAGCTTCAACTTTTTTATCCTTTCAATTCAAATCCACTGAAGGATCAAGCTGTCGATCAATCTCATATAGGCCAGACTTTTTTGTATCAGATTCGAGATACGACTTCATCTGCATCTTGTTTCGGTTACCTTTCTGTGCGGTCTTCAGATTTCTTTGCCTCTTATTGTATCAATGATACCGTCACTTGTATAGAATGGGATATAAATTTTGCACCGATATTAAGAAGTGCTGGTTGTAATGGAGCTAGTTATAAAATCTTGAATACGACTTATGAAGTCTTGGATTGTAAAGATGGTTTTCTAGGGAAAGTATACAGAGTGATTGAACGAAAAAATACGAATGGAATCTTGGATACTTGTCGAG
>JAYSTG010000683.1:0-2433 GCA_043719965.1 Saprospiraceae bacterium
ACCTTTCTAACCGAGAGCAAGTTCTTAATTCAATTAAAGGGAGTGAGATTGTTTACCTTACAGTTGGTTTTGATTACAACACAAAATTATGGCAACAAATGTGGGTTCCATTAATTAAAAACGTAATTGACGGTTGTTTGCAACATAATGCAAAACTTATATTCTTTGACAATGTTTATGCGATTGGTGGTGACAACGTGAAGAATATAACTGAAAGTTCACCAATTAGCCCCACAAGTAAAAAAGGAGAGGTAAGAGCAGAAGTTGACATGCTTATTGTTGACAGTATTGAAAAGAAAAAACTGAACGCTATCATTGCTCGTTCTGCCGACTTCTTTAGCTGTGTTAAAGACAAAAGTTTATTGATGAATATGGTTTATGACAATTTGGCGAAGGGCAAAAAAGCACAATGGTTCTGCAACACCAAAGTAATACATAGCACAAGCTTTACACCTGACTTGGGTAAAGGGACAGCAATACTTGGGAATTCAAAAGACGCGTACAATCAAATTTGGAACTTACCAACCGACCCTCAAAAAATCACTGGAGAAGAATGGATAAACCTATTTGCCTCTGAAATGCAGACAAGCAATAAATATCAGGTTCTTCCAGGTTGGGGCATTAAAGCCCTTGGACTTTTTGTTCCTATCTTAAAAGAAATGTATGAAATGCGTTATCAGTATGACAGGGACTATTACTTTGACAGTTCAAAATTTAATAAACATTTTAATTACACACCGACAACAAATGCAGACGCAGTAAAACAAACTGTTGCTGAATTGAAAAAAATGCCAGCGCACAACATTTAGAAAAGTAGGCGAAAATCTGCATGACTCAATAAGGTCAAGCTCTAATCTCAAAAGATTTTCGCTTAGCTTTTCAATTAAAATATTCAATGACTATTAAAAGCGCTTTTTGCCTGTGCCGATCGTACCTGTGCCGAGCAAAGCCTCGGTAGCATCGGCATTCAGCGACGCCTCAACAAGCAGGATGATTTGTACGGCATTTTCACTGCTCTCTTTTCATTCCTAAGTATACATCTATACTTTTGACGATTGAACTTGTACCAGGAAGATTGAATCCTATGAATGGAACCGTTATATATCCGACGGAATTCGAGACTAGGATTCATTAAATCCCGTGTATTTTTGTGTAAACTAATTCCACGAGTTTGTCAAGATCAATTTCGCTGTTCTCTATTCTATTATTGCTTCCACACCTCCTGGGTGCACAATCCGATCTACGTATCGGCCAATGGAAGAGCCATATGTCGCATTCTACAGGCAATTTTGTAATTCAAAGTACCCAGCATATTTATTTTGGAACCAATGGAGGTCTCCTTGCTATCAATAAAACCAATGAAGAAGTAGAGTTTTCTACTAAAGTCGAAGGGCTAAGTGATATCAGCATCCAGTCGATGGCTTGGGATGGAAAAAAGAATCGTATAGTCATTGGATATAAAAACAGTAACCTGGACCTCTATGATCCATTGAAAAAAGAAGTCATCAACCTTCCGGACATTCAACGCAATGAGCGGATACTAGGCGATAGATTTATTTATAGAATTTATATCCCTCCTGGATCTGATTTTGCTTATCTCGCTTGTGGATTTGGAGTGGTAGAACTCAATGTAGCCAAAGCTGAATTTGGATTTACTGCCTTTACCGGTGTGCCTGTCTATGAAGTAGCTTTGTACAAAAATAAATTATATGCCTCCACAGAAAGTGGGGTCTATGCAATTAGTTATGACAAAACCAAGTTCAACTTAAGTGATTTTAGCCAATGGCAGATTGTTAGAACCTTTGATCCAATAGCTTTTCAAGCTATATCTGTGTTTAATGATAAATTGTATTTGGGCTCGGGAAATAAAGTCTACTCTTGGGATGGAATAAATGCACCTACTCTGGTCAGTGAGATACAAGGTCAAACTGTTCAATATCTCAGTGCGGGGGCTAATCTCTTGTTAGCCGGATATAGTTGCAAAGACTGCGATGGGCGTTTAATTGCAGTAGATAAGGATAATAAAATCATATCGCTAAATAGTTCTTGTGTACCCAGACCCCTTTATGGTATTATAGATGAAAAAGATCGAGGTTGGTTTGCAGATCGGTTTCAAGCGTTTCGTTCGACTAATAAAATTACAGAACCGTGCAGCTTCAAATATTTTAATACCCCACTTTCTCCGTTCTCTACGGACCTGGTCATCCAGGATGGTCGCATCTATGTTGCTGCTGGAGGGATCGATGCCTCTTACGATTATCTGACTCGTGGAGATGGTTTTTTTTCTTATGTGGATGGAGCATGGCGATCATATCACAGAGGCAATAATGCCGACATCGCTCGAGCTGATCTGGTAGATCTATTCAAGATGACTATAGATCCCATCACTCAACTCTTATACATCGGCACCTATTGGGGGGGACTTATGCAATG
>JAYSTG010000684.1:0-2430 GCA_043719965.1 Saprospiraceae bacterium
GACTACGCTGCCCATATTAGTCCCTGGTAACACCATACTTGCCTCATAATACCAAAATAGGATATGACAGACGACAGCTCCTAGACCGCAAAATAGATAATAGAATAAAAACCGTTTACTCCCCCAAAAGGCCTCCAACGTAGGACCGAAAGTTACTAACATCAACATATTAAAGAAAAAATGGCTTAGGCTCCCATGCATAAACATGTAGGTGACTAATTGAAAGGGCCTAAACTGGGTGGAACCAGGGAAATAAAGGGCGAGATCTGGGAGGTATTGGTATAACGGTATGTTACTGATTAAGAAAAGGATACCATTAATGATCAATAGCTGTTTGACTACATCAGTCAATCTTATCATGTGCCAAAATTAGGTGATTTTTATCATGTTTTGGAGTTGAATCCCTTTAGTTATAAATCGTATTTCGGTTACCCAGTACTTTCAGCTTAAAAGCCCAGAACTTGCCTAAAAACTCCTGTATTGAAAGAGCCTATTGACCACAAAAGTCATTAGTTTGTTTAATAACAAATTTAATAAGTTCAGATCCTGTATAGTCTTGATCTAGGTAAAGGTGACTTCTGAAGAAGTTATGCCAGAAAGTATGTTGAACAGGAGTCCATATGGCGGATATCGAATACTTACTTTTTAGGCTAGCGCTATTTCGCACGATCAAATTTGAATTACTTTTGAGCTTAAACATTTCGATATGCAGCGCAATAGTTCCATTGATTTTGTTCGTGGATTGGTCATGCTGATTATGGCGATAGATCATATCCGGGATCTGATCCATGTGACCGGCATGACGCAAGATCCTTTAAACCTAGCTACGACCACGGGACCCTTATTTATGACCCGGTGGATCACTCATCTTTGTGCTCCAATCTTCGTTTTTCTTTCCGGAGTATCCGTCTTTCTCGCATTTAAAAAAGATCTGGATTTAAAAAAGACCCAACGATTTTTATGGACACGAGGCATCTGGTTGATCGTATTAGAATATACTATTATTAATTTTGCAATATGGTTTGATCCCTATTACCGCACGATTCTCTCACAAGTCATAGCCGCTATAGGTTTTGGCTTTATCGTGCTTTCATTCCTGATTCGATGGCCTGCTAAATCGATATTGATCTCGGGGCTGATCATTCTATTGGGTCATAATGTGTTACAAAACCTTGCAATACCAGACTATCCATGGGCGCAGGCTCTGTGGACTATCGTATATAAGAATGGAATTATACCCATTGGTACAGATAGAATCTTTTTTATCAATTATCCATTGATACCCTGGTTAGGGATTATGATGACTGGATTTGGAAGTGGGTATATCTTTCTTTTTGAGCAAGCAAAACGAAAACAGTGGTTGTTAAAAATAGGGCTTATCGCTTTGGCGGTTTTTGTTTGGTTTCGTACGTTTAATTTGTATGGAGATCCATCACCCTGGTTGCCACAGAGCAATATGCTGTTTAGTGTGTTTTCATTTATCAATGTCACCAAATACCCGCCTTCTATGTTATATGCGCTGATCACCTTGGGTATTATGTTTTTATTATTGTATCTCGTAGATGGAAAACAATATAAATTCTTAGATAAGATCATTGTATTTGGGAAAGTACCTTTGTTTTATTATATCCTGCATTGGTATTTGATCCATAGTATGATGCTGTTGCTCATGTTTATTCAGGGATATTCTTTACAAGATTTGAATTTTGCAACATTTGGTTTTGGAAGACCAACCGAAGGCGAAAGTGGCCTTAATCTTCTTGGAGTCTATGTGACTTGGGTGATTGTGATCTTATGTTTGTATCCCCTGTGCAAATGGTATGGGACTTATAAAGCTTCCCATCCTGAAAAATGGTGGTTACGATATTTGTAATTATCGTTTGCCTCGGACAGGGGCTAGATGATCATTATTATTCAAAAGGATGACAGAGATAGATTTACCTTTGCTGCTTCAAAGATGAAATTTTTCTTGCGACTGCTCTTAGGTCTTGCCAGTATCTACTTGCTCGGTTTTGCCATCATCTACTTACAACAGGATCGATTCATCTTTCAGCGTCAAATCCTAGCTCAGGATTTTAAATTTTCGCACGACGCGCAAGAGTTGACGATCACCTCTAAGGATAGTGTACAATTGAACACATTATTATTTAAAACTGCAGATTCACTCAAGGGATTAATATTATATTTTCATGGCAATCGACATTCCCTAGAGCGATGGGGTCGCTATGCCCCGGATCTTACTGCATTGGGCTATGATGTCCTCATGATCGACTACAGAGGTTATGGTAAAAGCAGTGGTAGACCTACAGAGACCGGATTATACTTAGATACCGAAGCCGTATATGCCTGGGCCAAAGAAAAATATCCTTTTACGCCATTGATTTATTACGGTCGGTCGCTTGGGACCGGAGCCGCTACTTATCTGGCGAC
>JAYSTG010000685.1:0-6319 GCA_043719965.1 Saprospiraceae bacterium
TTGAAAGGGATCTATGGATATATAGTAGGCGGCTTAAAACCTGGACTGGTCATTTGCGGATATAATCAGGAAAGTACTATATTTAATCTCAATTCTACTACTGAAAACGAACAGATATCATTGGAGTTGACTAATAGTATATTTAATCACCTCTCCAGTTTTTATATCCAACAAGCCAATGAGAAACAACAAAGGACTTACGACTTGGTAAAAGAAAAGGTAGATTCAATATATAAAAAATGGATAGCCATAGAATATGGCACCGATGCTGTGGGGGCCCTTTGGTCACAAAATGATAGGACTCAACGATTTATACAAACAAAAAAATCCAATATTTTAAGTGTTTCCTATGCGGCTACATTAGGCAATCTTGAAATGGCAGATTATGCTTTAAAGAATAATACCCCTTTTATCCGAGAGATCGACTTGCCTTTTTACCCATTGGATGCCATGGCCCCTGATCTTATCATGAAATTTATTGTAGGGTTAATACTAGGTGGTATCCTCATATCAGTGATTATTTTGGGAAACTTTTTCATTAAAAATAATTTGAAATTTTAACTTTTTTTCCTAACTTTTTCCTAACTTTGAGTAATAAAACTACTCAATATTGATTGAGGATTTAATTTCTTCTAAAACGCGAATAAAATTATTGCTCAAGTTTTTCCTGAATAGCAATACTACTTCTTATTTGCGTGGATTAGAAGCGGAGTTTGGGGAGTCAACGAATGCTATTCGCTTGGAACTCAAAAAGATGGAAGAAGCTGGGATGTTGGATTCTTACCTGGAAGGTAATAAGAAGTTTTTTAAAGCCAACATACATTACCCCTTGTTTCATGAAATTCATAGCATTCTGATGAAATATATCGGCATAGATCAAATCCTCGATAATGTCGTCAAAAGATTAGGCTTTTTGGAAAAAGCTTACTTAACTGGCGCTTTTGCTCAAGGCAGAAATAGTGGAGTAATTGATTTGATTCTAATAGGTAAACTCGACAAAAACTATTTGACACAGTTAGTAGAAAAAGTTGAAAAGCTCATCAAAAGGAAGATCAAATATGTAATTTATGAGAATGAATCAGAAATGGACCTTTGGAAACCATTTGATCAGGATCCATTTTTAATTTGGTCTAGTAATCACTTGTCTATTTTGCCACTCGATAGTCAATCAAACTCGATATAATAGTGGCAAGTGCTCTTCAAACATATCAAAATGACTTGAAAGTCGATACAGCGAAGTGGTTTGCTGTCCTTACTAGAATAAAATCTGAGAAAGCAGTCACATTATGCTTAAACCAATCAGGAATCAAGGCATATGTACCTCTTCAGAAAATCACACGTATATATACCAGAAAACGGAGAACTATTATGGTTCCCCTGATCTATAGATACATTTTTGTTCATATCCGGACAGAAGAATATGTATCCGTACTCGAGACACCAAATGTCGAAGGATTTCTCCGCTTCAAAAAACAGTTAATAGCTATTCCAAACCATGAGATCGAATGGCTGCAGCGTGTCACAGGTGAAATCAATGACATAACATTGGAATCGCAACCTTTTACAGCTGGTGAATCTGTCGAAGTGGTCTATGGTAATCTTACTGGGTTAAAAGGAAAGTTAATAGAATCGCTCGGTAAAAACGAGTTGCTTATAGAATTGGATCATATTGGATTCGGCTTGAGAATACAAATTGATCCAACCCATCTTCGCAAACTGAAATAACTCATCAGTACTGCGATCGGCTAACCATCAGACGATAGTCCTTGCGACATATCGAAGGCGAAGCCATGAAAGATTTATTATATCTAACAAGTAGCCCCAAGAGCTGACTTTTTACCACTTTCTTCGTTTTGCTTCTAATTATTTGATAAAAATATGAATATTGCAGTTATAGGTACAGGCTATGTGGGATTGGTGACCGGCACTTGCTTTGCAGAAATGGGCAATCAAGTCGTATGTATGGATATCGATAACCAAAAAGTTATTGCTCTCCAAACTGGCAAAATCCCAATCTATGAGCCTGGATTAGAAACGATATTCGAGCGCAATACTCGCCAACATAGACTTAGATTCACTACTGATTTAAAGTCGGCGGTTAATCAGTCAGAAATCTTATTCCTTGCACTACCTACTCCTCCCGGAGGAGATGGATCAGCAGATTTGAGTTTTATCCTTAAAGTGACCGAAGATCTTGCAATCATCATCAAAGAGTACAAGATCATTGTCAATAAAAGCACAGTCCCTGTAGGTACATCAGAAAAAGTGGCTTCCGTTTTAAGTAATAAACTTCACAAAGACCTATATGATGTAGTATCTAATCCAGAATTCCTCAGAGAGGGTGTGGCAGTTGAAGATTTTATGAAACCGGACCGAGTGGTTATCGGTAGCTCTAGTGAAAAGGCAATTCAAAAAATGAAACATCTTTATGAGCCATTCGTACGACAAGGCAATCCTATCTATATCATGGATGAGCGATCGTCAGAGATGACCAAATATGCTGCTAATTCTTATTTGGCTACACGTATTACATTCATGAATGAAATTGCAAACCTCTGTGAACGAACAGGTGCAGATGTGGACATGGTAAGAAAAGGGATGGGTAGTGATAATAGAATTGGTAAACGATTCTTGTTTCCAGGTATAGGATACGGAGGGAGTTGTTTTCCTAAAGATGTAAAAGCATTAATTCACACCGCTAAAGAATACGATTACGAATTAAAAATATTAAAAATGGTAGTCGGTATTAATGAAGATCAGAAGCTTTCATTAATCCGTAAACTGGATCACTATTTTGATTCCACCCTCCAGGGCAAAACCATTGCAATTTGGGGACTTGCTTTCAAACCTAATACAGATGATATTCGAGAAGCGCCAGCTTTAACGATGATAGATGAACTTTTGCATCGGGGTACACGTATAAATGTGTTCGATCCTGAAGCTATGCCACATATTCAGAAAATATATGGCGAGGCCTTATCCTATGGTAATGATGAGTATCAGGTATTGGAAGGAGCAGATGCTTTATTAATCGCAACTGAATGGGCGGCTTTCCGCTCTCCGGATTTTAACAGGATTAAATCTACAATGAAATCGGCCAATATTTTTGATGGTCGCAATCTCTATGAATTGGATGATATTCCAGACGGATTTCACTATGAAAGCATAGGGCGTAAACCCATTTCTAAAAAATAAAAAAATACTACCTATATGCAAATGGTCGATTTAAAATCTCAATACCTTAAGATCAAACCAGACATCGATAATGCTATCTTAGGAGTATTAGATCATGGTCAGTTTATCAATGGTCCTGAAGTCAAACAATTTCAACAATCTTTAGAAATATACACAGGAGCCAATCATGTGATCCCATGTGCCAATGGTACTGATGCTTTACAAATAGCCCTGATGGCTTTGGATTGTAAACCTGGTGATGAGATCATAGTCCCTGCCTTTACTTATGTGGCCACTGCTGAAGTGATAGCTCTATTGGGTTTGACTC
Organism: Saprospiraceae bacterium; assembly: GCA_043719965.1. GTDB lineage: Bacteria > Bacteroidota > Bacteroidia > Chitinophagales > Saprospiraceae > JADJLQ01. Next base: position 3,503 of record JAYSTG010000685.1, read on the forward strand.
CGGTGATGATTGATGTAGACGAACATAGTTTTGTTTGCACACCTGAACAGATCAAAGCTGCAATCACCCCAAAGACTAAAGCCATCGTCCCTGTCCATATTTATGGACAATGTGTCGATATGGAAGCCGTCATGAACTTGGCACTTGAACGACAAATTTATGTGATCGAAGACAATGCTCAGGCTATAGGTGCCCAAATAACGTGGTCTTCCGGTAAAAAGAAATATGCAGGCACGATAGGTCATATCGGTTGTACCTCATTTTTCCCTTCAAAAAACTTAGGATGCTATGGTGATGGTGGTGCATTACTTTGCAATGATCCTGTGTTAGCAGAAAAAATCCGAATGATTGCCAATCATGGTCAGAAGAAAAAGTATTATCATGACCTAGTTGGAGTCAATTCCAGGCTGGATAGTATACAAGCAGCGGTTTTAAATATAAAATTAAAATACCTGGATACTTATAATGCAGCTAGAAATTTGGTCGCAGGTACCTATAATGCCGCATTTAAGGATATTAAATCAATCCAAACACCCAGGGTAGTACCTTATGCTAATCATGTATACCATCAATATACTTTGAGAATAAAGGATGGCCGCAGAGATTCACTCATTGCGTTTTTAAATGAACGCTCTATTCCAAGTATGATTTACTACCCCGTACCATTGTATGAACAAAAGGCCTTCCGGTCATTGAGTGGTTCCGTATCCTATTTACCGATTACGGATTTATTGTGCAAGGAAGTGATTTCATTGCCGATGCATACCGAGATGAAATCTAGTGAACAAGAACTCATCATCTCCGCTGTACGCGAGTTTTTTCATTGATCATGATTCAAATCCAAATTCCTAAAAAATTTTGCTCAGAGATCCAATATACATTTGAGATCTTATTGGGAGAGTTTTTAGGAATCCCTCATACATTCAATATTTCTGATATCGGGCATAATTTTTTACTCCGGATGGAGTCGGGCAAGAATTTGACAATTTTCAATAGTTTTTTTTGTAATTATACCGAGCCTCATGGCTATATGACCCCTCAAGCATTGCCTTCTATTCCTATAAATTGGACCGATAGTACCCTCGAACTCGCACAATTACCAGTGTTATTTGGAAATCCAATAGTTCAAATCAATGACCTAGAAATAAATCTGGAAGCTGATATCATTGCTTCATCCTATTTTATGTTGAGTCGATGGGAGGAGATTATAGACGATCATCGAGATCAGCATGATCGCAGCACCGCTAGCCAATCCATTGCATTCAAATTTAATTTTCTACATCGCCCTATAGTCAATGAATATGCAGATTTGTTATGGCTGTTATTACTAAAAGCTGGATATGTAGGCAAACGAAAAAAACATGAATACCAATACGTGGTTACGCATGACATGGATCAGCCGTACCAATGGCCTGATTGGAAGACCAGTTTCAAACATTTAGCTGGAGATCTGATGGTAAGAAAGGATCTAACCATGTTTACTCAAGATCTATCCAGTCTATATAAAACCAAAATACAAGGAACGCAAGATCCATTTGATAGACATCAGTATTTATTGGATTTGGCAGATCGACAAGGATATAAAGCTTACTTCAATTTAATCGTAAGTCGTAGATCAAAATACGATTTTTCACTTTCAATAAAAGACCCTAGGTTAAAATCAATTATCCAAACCATAGAATCTAATGGACACACTATCGGTTATCACCCCGGCTATGCTGTGCATCTGGATGCTAAAATATTTCAAGGGGAATTGGACCAACTTCAATCCCTGGTTCAACAAAAAATATCAACCGGCAGACAACACTATCTCAGATTCAAAGTACCCTATACCTGGCGATTGTGGGATCATGCTGGTATGGAGTGGGAAAGCTCTATGGGTTATACCCAAATGCCGGGATTTCGATGCGGAACCTGTTATACCTATACGGTATTTGACAGTCTTGAGCGAAAAAAATTAAAAATAAAAGAAAAGCCTTTGCTTTTAATGGATGCTACCTTGGTTTATTATCTAAAAGATTGGAATCGAACGGAACTCTATGCGATGAAACTATCCTGCAAAAAGCATGGGGGTGAATGGGTCACTATCTTACACAATGATCTCGTACAGCATGAACGCTTGAACGATTTTGAAGATTTAATATTGAATTAATAAAACCATCTGTTAGAGATTTATGATAGACGAAATACGATCCAAAGAATCTGCAATAGGAATCATTGGCCTAGGTTATGTAGGGTTACCACTTGCCTTAGAATTTGCAAAAAAATTTAAAGTCATTGGGTTTGATATCAATTCAGACCGTGTTGCTTTAATGCAAAAAAAAATTGACCCTTCAAAAGAATTGACATCTTCTGCATTTGATGGTACGGATATCCAATTTACTCATGCTATCGAGGACCTTATACCTTGTAAAGTATATATTGTAGCAGTACCCACCGATATTGATGAAAATAAAGTACCTAATCTCAAACCACTGCTTTCAGCCTCAGCGACAGTCGGCCGAGTTATTAAAAAAGGTGATTACGTGATATTTGAGTCGACGGTATATCCAGGATGTACAGAAGAAGATTGTATACCATTGATCGAAAAATTTTCAAACCTTAAATTCGGTTTGGATTTCAAAGCAGGTTATTCACCTGAACGCATCAATCCAGGAGACAAATCCAGACCTTTGGCTAGTATTCTAAAAATCGTATCTGGATCTGACCCTGAAGCTTTAGAAAATATCTCCGCTTTGTATGGATCGATCATTACTGCTGGACTTCATCGTGCACCTAGCATAAAGGTTGCCGAAGCTGCTAAGGTCATAGAAAATA
>JAYSTG010000686.1:0-6315 GCA_043719965.1 Saprospiraceae bacterium
TAAAATCATAATCTATAATAGGCTTTGAATTCCGCCAGGGTCATTCCTTGATCTGATCCATTTTCCAACGCTTCAGCTCTATGATCCAAGTCGGAAATAAATTGGTGGTCTTTCCACCAATCATATTTTTCTTTGTCTTCATCCTTCACCAGCAGTGGATAAAGCAGCTCGAACTTCTTCATTAAACAATTAATTTCTAATCAATTCAAAGCAAATGCCATATAAACATCCCCAGATTTAGTACCCATTTTGCCACCACCACATGCAATGACCACATATTGTTTGCCATTCACTTGGTAGGTCGCTGGTGTCGCATAACCGCCAGCAGGCAAATTGTATTGCCAAAGTGTCTTGCCGGTTTTTTTATCGAAAGCTCTAAAACGTTCGTCTTTACTAGCGCCTATGAATATCAATCCTCCTGCTGTGTTTAAAAGTCCACCATAATTTTCAGTACCAGTCACCGGTATCCCTTTTTTAGTCAGAGAATCGATTTCTCCTAATGGGACGGTCCACTCATAAGCTCCGGTATGGAGGTTAATGGCATTTAAAGTACCCCAAGGCGGTTTTACAGCTGGGAATCCAAGATGATCGGTAAATCGAATATATCCTGTCATACTAAATGGCACTTCCTCTGAAAACTTAGAAGCAGCTCGCACAGGTTTGATAGGTTCGTTACGGATATATGCCATGATCGCATCGAGGTCAGTAGAGTCAATATACTTGAAGGAAGGCATGAGTCGGCGACCTTCATTTAATAAAGCTCTTAATTGAAGAATACTATATTTTTTCTTAGTCTGATCTATTGCCGGGTATACTTTTCCTCCATCCCCTTTTTGATCAGCTCCATGGCATATGGCACAATTACGAAGGAATAATCCCCTTGCATAATTTTTAGCGTTATCCATAGATTTGTCTGGCGTAAGATCTACCATTGTCAACAACCAGGGCATTTCATTACTATTAAGATAAAATATTCCTGAAGTAGGATCATAGGATTGACCACCCCATTCTGCACCACCGTCATATCCTGGAAATACTATTCCGGTTTTTATACCTGGAGGTAAATACGGACCTCCAGTCCTCAACTGAGCAAATTGTTTTTTGAGATATTCGTATGATTCGGGATGCAGATCATTGATCATAGATTCGTCAAAAGTTTGTCGTGCATAGGGCTTGGGTAGTGTAGGGATCGGTTGTGTAGGCCAAGCTTCTTCTCCAGGGAGATCTGATTTAGGTACAGGAACTTCTTCGACTGGATATATTGGTTTGCCAGTTTCTCGCTCCAGAATATAGAGATAGCCTTGTTTAGAAGCTTGGGCCAGAGCATCGATGACCTTGCCATCTTTTTTTATCTGAACTAATACCGGAGGAGAAGGTAGATCACGATCAAGAATATCATGATGTGTAGTTTGATAATACCATTTTAGCTTACCAGTCATGGCATCCAGTGCCAATACACAATTGGCAAATAAATTCATGCCTTTACGATTACCCCCATAAAAATCAAATGATGCCGATCCGGTCGGTAAGTAAACTACACCTCTCTCGTGATCTAAAGTCATACCAGACCAACTATTGGCGCCACCGACTTTTTTATAAGCCTCTGCTGGCCAGGTTTCATGACCAGGTTCTCCTGGGCGAGGAATGGTACGGAATACCCAGACCAATTGACCAGTGATGACATCATAAGCCCGTATATAACCAGGAGCAGCATCCGGGCCTTCGGAAACCCGTGAACCCATAATCATCAAATTTTTAAATATTACTCCCGGAGTATTGGCCGTGATCATTAAGCTATCTGCCCAGGCTTCCAAACCAATACGCATATTTATACTTCCTTTCTCACCAAAGTCAAGTACCGGGGCTCCTGTCATGGCATCATACGCATAAATTCTATCTACAAACGAATAAAATACTCTTCTCTGAGCGCCATCCGTCCAATACATGACGCCTCGATTGACCCCTAATCCCATCACGTTTTTACCGGGTGGTCGTGACCTCCAAATTTCTCGCCCAGTAGCTCCATGCAAAGCGATCAAATCCAAAGTAGGAGTGGTAGCATACAAGATAGAATCTACGATGATGGGGCTACACTGGATTTGACTTCTTCCCTGTGGATCTGCTCCTCCGCATTGATAGGACCAGGCCGGTTTTAGCAGGGTTACATTGGTCGTATTAATTTGATCCAATGCACTGTAGTTTCGGCTTCCGGCATCACCGCCTTTGTATTGCCAAGTGGTAAATAGCTTAGTTGTGGAAGGACTCGTAGGCTTACAAGAATATATAATTATCATCAAGAAGCAAAATAGGATTCGATTCATAATTGACTAATAAGATTTTACTCAAATATACTCATTCAGATCTAATATGTGACCTTATAAAGGCAAAATTTGTGTATTTTTATCCTGAATATTAAGTTAAGTAATTCATTCAAAAGATTGGTATTTCGATATTTATTACTCTAGGTTAAAATGAAAATCATACATTATATAAAACTTCATAATTTTAAAGTATTTGGCGAGGAGAAAATGATTGAACTAGATCAGCCTTCAGTTTTAATAGGACCTAATAATTCTGGTAAGACTTCAATTTTGCAGGCACTTGCCCTTTGGAGTATTGGACTTAAAAGATGGTATGAATCGAAAGGTGATACTAAAGCTGTGAAAAACATAACTACTGGTATAAATAGATTAGATATTATTCAAGTGCCTGTACAAGAAGTTAGAAATTTTTGGAAAAATACTGAAATTCGAAAAGGGACTCAAAATTATATTCCACTTGAAATCTCAGTTGGGGTGGAGTTTAATGGAGAAGTTCATGATTGCAAGTTGGTGTTTACTCATTTCACACCTGAACTTATTTATTGTGCTCCAGAAAAAAATTTTTATTCCAATAAAGAATTATTAAAATATGCAGCTTCATTAAATATTGGATTGCTTTATCCAATGTCAGGCATGATCACGGACGAAACCTTGCTACCAGATGGAAGAATTAATGTATTAATAGGTCAGGGAAGAACTGCAGAAGTGCTACGAAACCTTTGTTTTCAAATTTATGAAAAAGAGAAAGATTTGTGGAATGAAGTTTGCAATTTAATGTTGAGATTGTTTAATATTAGCCTTCTTAAACCCACATTTATTGAATCAAGGGGCACGGTAGAATTAAAATATTCAGCTCCAGAAGTTAAAAACCCATTAGATATCTCATTGGCGGGCAGAGGCCAACAACAAATGCTTTTGTTAATAGCCTATATGTATGCACACCCAAATTCCATAATTTTATTAGATGAACCTGATGCGCATTTAGAAATTTTGCGACAAAAAACAGTATTCAATATATTAAAGGAACTTTCAAGCAAAAACAATAATCAGGTAATAATGGCAACTCATTCTGAAGTAATTTTAGATGAAGCGTCCGAGACCAACTTAGTTTTAATCATTGATGGAGAACCTATAAACCTTGCATTAAAAAAGAGCATAAGACCTGCTTTGCTTAATTTTGGCATTGAACATTATTATAAAGCTAAATTGAAAAAAAACATCTTGTATATCGAAGGCTCTACAGATATCCAGATACTTAAAGAATTCGCCAAACTCCTAGAGGATGAAAAATCATTTGAGATACTTGACGGTGTAATAAATTATTATTATGTTCAAAATAACGAAAATGAATTAACTCAAAATTTTCCCAATGATTCAAGCCAAGGTTATTTCAAATATTACAAGGAACATTTTTTTGCAATACAAAGTGTGGTTCCTGAATTTAAAGGCCTAGCCCTATTTGATAGCGACGGAAAAGGAAGGTCTAATGAAGAAATTAATTCATTATACACCTATTATTGGCCTCTTTATGAATTAGAAAATTATTTTGTTTCATCACAAGTGATACTAAATTTTATTCAGGATAGAGTAAGTAAGCAGCATGGGCCTTTATTTGTTCAAACGCAATTAGAGAAAGTACAGACTGCAATGGACCAGGCTATGCTTAAAATGTTATTTAATGAAAGTGAAAAAGCCTTATCAGATTATAAAAAATTACCTTTCTCTTTGCAAGAAATATTTTGGGTAAATAATACCAAATCAATCAAATTAAGCATTTTTTTGGAATTAGTTTTCACTACCTATTCTTCTATTGACAAAAGTCCTGTAGTCCTAAATAAAGGAAGGTACTATGAATTAGTAAAATTCGTAAATAAGGAAAGTGTTTCACCCGATATAAAGTTGGCATTAGAACTAATTAATAAATATATTTCATAAAACCAGTTTATTATGTTTAAATCTAAAAAATTTCTAATTATTACATTATTTTATGGTATGATTATTTCCATGGACGCTCAAAACGGTAAGGTTTTCGACAATCTCTCCATGCCCAGTAAGATCCTAAACATGGAAAGAAAATATGCCATCTATCTGCCTTCTGATTACGAATCTTCATCTCGCAGCTATCCTGTTTTGTATTTATTACACGGAGGGGGTGATGATCAGACCGGCTGGGTACAATTTGGGGAGGTTCAAAATATAACAGATAAGGCAATCAATGAGGGTAAGTCCACCTCGATGATCATCATCATGCCGGATGCCAACACGGGCCGCAGAGGCTACTCAAATAATGCTACAGGTACCTGGCTTTACGAAGACTTTTTTTTTAAAGAACTCATGCCTTATGTAGAGAAAAAGTATAGAATAAAAAGTGATAAACGATTTCGAGCGATAGCCGGTCTTTCTATGGGTGGCGACGGTAGCTTTACTTATGCCTTACATCATCCCGAATTATTTTCCTCGGCATGTCCATTGAGTGCTGGTACAGGACCATTGACACTGGACATTGCCAAGACCAACGTAAGGCGCATGGATTCTACAGCCACTGCTACACAGATCGAATCATTTTTTAACCGACAAAGTGTAGTGACTATGGTAAATGCTGTACCCGATAGTTTAAAAAAATCCGTGAGATGGTATATCGACTGTGGAGATGATGATTTCCTATATGAAGGCAACTCATTAGTACATATCGCTATGCGAAAAAAAGAAATCCCTCACGAATTTCGCATTCGCAATGGTGGCCATAGTTGGCCTTATTGGAGATCAGCTTTGCCTGAGGTTTTGGATTTTGTGTCTCAGGCGTTTCATCAAAATTGATTTGATTGTGCTTATTTTTTTAAGACTGACCGTTTAAAGTCATTCCCATAATTGCGCAATTGAATCCTGTACCCTAAGCATTTTTACTCAACACTGAACTGAGCCTAGTTTGTGTTTAATGAAGCTTGTGACGCTTACACGCCTCACATCATTGTGCATAAAACAAAGTGATTGGTACTTCTTAAAGACAAAAAACTACCCCAAGGGGTGATCTAGGTCACCATTGCAGGAATTAAATTTGAACAATAAAAATCAATCCAAATGACTAATTTTTTTTTATTCCTTGGTGCTTTTGATCTATTGACCTCTTGTTCATCACCCAGACCTTCGTCATCTGTAACCGCTAAACCTTCCGGAGGATGGCAGTATTTGGGGGATAAATGGGTCAATTTTGATGTCGATCACGACGAATTAATGCTCGGAAATATCAAAGATGAATTTCGACTATTCCGACTCAGAGTCTTGGATGGGCCTTTGCATCTTATGGAGCAGAGTCATCGATCTCGATGGGGGAATGCGCCATCTACATAAAATTACTTTTTGGTATGAGACCATGGGCATTAGAAAAGGTAAGTCGAGGGTGGTGGTATGGGGTTCTCGATAGGTCCTGACCGCTGGAATTCTAACGCTTATGATGAGTGAATCAGCATCGGTAATACAATCACCTAATGTCGTGAATGCAGTGACTTCAGAGTAATAGAAATCTATCCGAAATGATTTCTCCGCAATAATCCAAACATCGTTGCTAAGATGAATTGAAAATTTAAACTTAATTTAAAGTCAAAATATGGCTGGTTTAATCAGATATTGACATTCGAAGAAAATCAATGGTATGAAAAAAATATTTTTTAGCGTAATTCTTTTGATTCAAATATTCTGTTTGAATGCTCAAAAACCAAAACTCCATCAGATCCAGGTCAAGCCTGATGGTTCCATTACTCCAAAGTATCTGGTCATCAATGCACGAGATACTATAGAATGGTTATTGAGTAATAAGACTCAATCTATCATACCTATACAGCTGGCCGATTCCAATAATCTTAAGTGTACAGATTTTAAACCTGTACAATCAACGAATGTAAATGATTTTACAGGTCCCGCATCTTCAGTGATGCCGGGCATCATCGCTTTGAGTCCAGATGGTCCGGGCTTCGAAATAACGGTGAAAAACCAGTCC
>JAYSTG010000687.1:0-6296 GCA_043719965.1 Saprospiraceae bacterium
CATTTTTCTGATAATGTAAAATTTTGCTGTCAAGACCATGGTACGGATGTCATGATCATCATGAGAGTATATCAAGGAGTAGTGCCTCCGGGTCCATTAAGTTGGGATACCAATTTCAATAATCTTCCACATACTGATTGCATGACTTCGGTAAAAGTATTGGATAAAGCAGGACCTACCATTTCCTGTCCTGGTCCTATAGCTATTGATTGCAGAGACATAACAAGTAAACGAGTTAAAAGCCTTACCGACTATGGCGCTGCAACAGTCATAGATATGTGTCTGGATACGGTATGGATAGATAGTATTTCAGGACTGGATCAATGCCTCAAAGGAAATATCATTAGGCGTATCTATGCCAAAGATGATGCAGGAAATATCTCAAGTTGTGATCAAATTATCACCGTGACAAATAATTCTCCGTTCAATGCAAATGATACCAATGACTGGGTGTGGCCTAAGGATACTACATTTTTTGTATGCTCCGCTTCGACCTCTCCGGATAATACTGGATTTCCAAAGTTAAAAGATGGTTCCTGTGCCAAGGTAACCTATTATTATACCGATGAGGTCTATGAGTTTGCTCCGGGTGCATGTAAAAAAATATTAAGAAAATGGAATGTAGCAGACTGGTGTCAACTCAGTGCTGAAAACCCAACACTAGGCAAATGGTCCAAGATGCAAAAAATAGTAGTCATGGATACCATCAAACCAGTGCTAACAGTTCCTGTAAACTTTATGGTCAATAATGCAGATTCCTTATGTGGTCCAGCTGCTGTCTCGGTGCCCTTACCGATGGCCACAGATTGTACTCCAGCGGCTTCCTTAGAATGGACTTACACGTTGGATTTATTTATTGATGGATTGAATATCATTGCCGGTATCGGAAGGAATGCTAGCCAATCTATGCCTAATGGTATTCATAAGTTGACTTTTACAGTAAATGACAAATGTGGTAATTCATCTTCGGGCTCCACATTAATTACAGTAAAAGATACCAAAAAACCAACTCCAGTGGTGATGCATGGTCTTGCTACGGATGTAGGTTTGATGAATGGTGTAGCCATGGTAAGAGTTTTCGCTCGACTTTTCTTTTTCCCAGGTAGTGCATCAGACAATTGTACTTCCTTTGCAAATTTAAAATTTTCATATTCTGCGGATGTCAATGATACGGTACGGATTTTTACTTGTGATAGCCTTGGTACTAGAAACTTAAAGCTTTGGGTAACGGATGAAGCAGGAAATCAAGATTTCGTTTATACCTATATTTTAATTCAAAATAACATGGGAGCTTGTCCAGGCCCCGCCCCAGCTCCAAGTTTACGTACAGTTGGTATCGACGGAAATATGCTTACTGAGACGGGTAAATCTATAGAACAAGTAAGAGTCAAGATCATGAATGGGGATATCGTTTTACCCGATCCTTTCATCGCAGCAGGTAAGTTTACGGCTAAAGAATTATTGTTGGGTCAAGCCTACGACATTATTCCTAAAAAGGATATCAACCCGATGAATGGGGTCAGTACAATAGATATGATCATGATGCAAAAACACATACTAGGTATACAAAAATTGCCTACAGCATATAAAATGATTGCAGCAGATATAGATCGGAGTGGAAGTATCGATGTGACCGATTTAGTCGAATTAAGAAAATTGATTCTAGGTATTGATCGAAGTTTTACTAAAAACGAATCCTGGCGATTTGTAGATGCGAGTTATAAATTTAATGCAGTTTCATCGGCTTTACAAGAACACTTTGGAGAAAAATATGTAATCGCGGATCTTCAACGATCGATGTCTATCAATTTTGTTGGGGTAAAGATCGGTGATGTCAATGAGTCTAGCCTTGGCAGTGAATTACAACAGTTAGAATCAAGGGAACCCATTATTCCTGTTGTCTTGAATCTCAAAGATCAACGATTTAATATAAATGAACTCGTCCGATTGGAAATCTCTGGAGAATCTTTGGCTTCATTTTATGGTATGCAGATGTCGCTGCAATTGGAGGGATTAGATCTGATCAATATAGAAGGCGGGATTATGGATAAAACCAATATTCATGCACATAGGCTTGGGCAACAAGTAAGAATCAGCATAGCAGCAAGTAGATCTATCCACCAGCGACTTGACGCACCTTTATATACATTGGTTTTAAAAGCGAGGTCTGCAGGACAATTGATGAAAGCAATCACCTTACAAAGACCAGACGATTTGCAACCTGAAATATATGATGGCTCATTAAGTGCCAGGCCCATCCAAATCCATTGGAAATCTTTGGGTGCTGATAAAATGGTTGTAGAACAAAATAGGCCTAATCCATTCCAACATCAAACGATGGTTAAATTCTATTTACCCCAGGCTTCCGAGGCTACATTAAAAATCATGGATATCAATGGAAGATTATTATTCAACCAAAAAGTGGATGGGGTCAAAGGGCAAAACGAGTGGAAGATAGAACAAGACCTATTTAAAAATACAGGAATATATTATTACAAAGTAGAATCACCATATGGTACTCATGCAAATAAAATGATCCTGATGGATTAATATTCATTGAGGATTGAATTCAGTCATTTTAAAATAGAATAACCATGAAACTAAATAAGTTTTCAGCACTGTACCAACTAGGCTTTAGATTGCTGACCGTCTTGATCATCTTGTTAGTGGGACAAGTCCTATTTGCAGCAGGGATATATACCAAAACAAATTATTATTCCTTGACGAAATGGTCCCCAATTTACCAACAAGTGACTTTCAGTGGAATGATGTGCAATGAACAAGTACAATTGTCATTGGATGCATCAGGAAAAGTAAAAGTAACCGCTGCAATGTTATTGGCACCTCCGGTAGGACCACCAGCTTCTTATGTAGTCAATATTGTTGGAAAAATTACAGACACGATCACTTGTGTGTATGTCAATCAAAAAGTAAAAGTGCAAGTGAGAGATATTGGAAGTGGGAATATCTGTTGGAGTTTCGTATTAGTAGAAGACAAACTAGCTCCTACGGTCACTTGCCGTGATACTACCGTATTATGTACAGGTATGTTAAATGATATCGATAGTATACCAGGCTTGGTCACGATTCAAGATAATTGTAATGCATTTAGCTCATTGAAAATATCTCACATCGATAAGGTAAAATTGATGGATTGTGCCAATGACACTTTTTCAATGGTTACGAGGACTTGGACAGCTATAGATTTATGGGGTAGAGTGGGGTCTTGTACACAAAAAATATCTTTATTAAGAGCGGATCGAGCAGACATTGTCTTTCCTAAAGATACTACCATTTATTGTCCTCAAACAAATGTTTCACCTTCACTACTCGGCCAACCTTCTATAGGAGGGAAGCCTTTGGATAAATTCTGTGGTTGGATTGTATCATTTGAAGATCAGAGTTTTAATAAATGTGGAATAACTAAAAAGATTTTACGCACATGGTCCATATTTGATTGTTGTGCTTTATCAGATACTACAGTGACCCAATTTATATTAATTGCCGACACTACACCACCTGTAATCACTTGTAAATTAATTGATTCTGTGTCGACCTCTCCTGAACTTTGTGTGGCAAATTATAAAATTCCACAAGTTCCTTCCGCATTGGATGCTTGTCATACTTCCGGATTGACCACTTTGGTGACGGTCGATAGTGTTACCCTTACAGTACCTGGAGCTACGATTCCCCTTACGATTGGCATGCACACCTTGCAATATGAGGTGTCTGATCCATGTGGAAATCGTTCCTATTGTACGACTAAACTTCTGGTAAAGGATAAGCAGAAACCTGCATTGATTTGCATGGATAGTATTCAAATCAGTCTGCCAACCGATCTCGTACACATCAAGCCTGAGAATTTCTCAGGCATAGAAGCTTTTGATAATTGTGGAATTCTTGAGATCAAGTTCAGAAGAACAGTGGATTATTGTGCAGATGGTATTGACGATACTAAGTTCAATGATAGTATAACAGTATGTTGCGCTGATATCAATCAAATATTTAATATCGTATTCTTAGTGACCGACATTTATGGAAATAAGGATTCCTGTAGTGTGAGAGCTTCAGTTGTGGATAAAAGTGCTCCTACACTCAATTGTGCACAAGATGATACCCTTAATTGTCTTATGGATGTTATTGCTTTCAATTGGATTGATCCGCTGATTGCTTTAACAGATAATTGTAACGACAGTGTAAAGGTCACGATAGATACCTTGATCAATACGATCAATATTTGCAACCTCGGTACGATCTCACGAAGGATCATTGCCATAGATCCAGGAAATAATAGAGACACTTGTGTACAGTCTATTACGGTGATAGCTGGCGATACTTTGACACCAGATGAAATCGAATTGCCCATAGAAGGCGATACGATTAAAGTCATTGGATGCAGTCCAGGTTTGATTTTAGAAGATAGTATCGGATATGTGCCGCCAATAGTAACTTTTAATGCCTTGGCTTGCAATAAAATTTTTATCCGGTTTAGTGATTCCGCGAGAAGTACAGCTGGTACGAGCCGATGTGCGATCACCAAGAGGACTTGGATCGTTGGAGATTCATGTTTGAGTTACGGACCTATAAAGACTTTGATTCAAATTATTATTCAAGATACTGTGGCATTTTCTCCATTGAGCGGCCCGATTTTGGGTAAAGTCATCAACCTTCAGTCCATGCCTATAGAAGATGTGCATATAGCGGGTAGAAATTCTTATCAACAATGGATTTATTCTGAGATGACAGATCAAGAAGGTAAATTTTTAACAAGGAACAATCAGGCGATATCAGCCATAAAATTGGACAAAGAAGAAGATGAAGCGCTCAATGGCATCAGTACGCTGGACCTACTTAAAATCCAACTTCATATTGCCGGTATCCATCGATTTGAATCTCCCATGGAGGCATACGCAGCGGATGTAGATAAAAATGGTAACATCAATGTATTGGATCTTATTGCCTTGCGTAAAATAATCTTAGGGATCAATCAGAATCCCAATGACCTCCCATGGATATTTACAAAGTATCCGACAACCACAACCTCCATTCAACCCGGTATAGCTATGCCCTCAGAATACGTGATTGCCGATCAAGTACCATCTAATCTTCAGTTTGTGGGCATTCGCACGGGTGATGTCAATCATGATGCAATTACAAGTTCTGGTGCATTACTAGAATCACGAAACCAAAAAATGACTGAAATGAATTTGATGGAGTCAGATGGAACTATGATCTTGATGGCAAGGCAAGCTATACAACTTAATGGATTTCAAATCAGCTTTCAATCTGACTTGGATTGGAGCGCTGTCAAAATAACATCAGACTTTTTACATGGACTAGAATATGCTACGAGTGGAAAAGAAATTAGAATAAGTTGGACCAATCTGAATACAGTGCTTATACCATCTAACATGCCTATCATAACAATACGAGGGGCCCATCCCAAAATAAAAGCAGGCTCTTTGGCAGGTCAATGGTATAGTCACGACTATGAGATACACCCTGTCCATTTAAATACATCCATATCGACTTCTACAACGCTAGACTGGAAAGTATATCCTAATCCAGTTGAAGACCAAATTCGAGTGGAATGGAATAGTCCTATCCGAGGCTCCATCCACTGGCGGATTTTGAGTCAGACCGGCCAATTGGTACAAAATGGAAATGGACTAACGGGGGAATCTAGATACCAAATCGATGCCCGAAACTTACCGGAAGGCCTCTACATTTTGGAGGTACAAATGCCGGACGGGGACCTAGGCAGAAAAAAATTATTTAAAATAAAATAAAAAAAATCTTAAAATGTATGATACATTATTAAAAATTGTAATATATTCGCATTACAATTTTCTTTAATATGTATTAAAGTAATATAACTATTGATCATTAAAATACAAAACAATGAAAACTATCTCCGCATCATTCAAGCCCGTTATTTGGATGATTTTTTCAATGTACGTTGCTCTAGGATCTAATCTGATTGCCTCGCCCACCATTGGAAGTAAATTTGAGAACGATTCGTATTATTCGACTCAACCCAGTATTTTAAAGTATTGGGAAGCTCCGTGTACCACGGACCGAACCAAACCGAAAATTTATTACAAGCAAGTAGAATTTACATGTATGGAATTTCCGCTTTTAGCTTGGAGTTATTTTATCGAGGTGTCGGATGATTGTACGCCGACGCATCGAATCAAAGTGAATTATATAGATTCGACAGATCAAAATTGCCCATATTCCGAGGTAGTTATCCACCGTACTTGGATCGTTACGGACCTGGCCGGAAATGTTACCAA
>JAYSTG010000688.1:0-6274 GCA_043719965.1 Saprospiraceae bacterium
GCTTTCGAAAAAACGGATTCGTCAAACTCAAACAGGTGTTGAGTGAAGAAACCATACAATACATGAATGATGTAATCAGCTCCGAAGTGCAGCGATTGAACACGCAAGACTTACCGATGGAATTAAGAGATACTTATGCTAAAGCTTTTCTTCAAATCATGAATATCTGGACGAAATCCGACCTCGTAAAATCAATAGTAAGTAGTAAAAAACTTGCTGGGATCGCAACAGATCTTTTAGAAGTGAATGGGGTCAAAATGTACCATGATCAAGCCTTGTACAAAGAACCAGGCGGAGGCCATACCCCCTGGCATGCTGACCAATATTATTGGCCATTGGCTACAGATCGAGCAGTGACCGTATGGATTCCATTGCAGTCTACACCTTTGGAAATGGGACCTTTGGAATTTAGCGCAGGAAGCCAAAACCTAACTACAGGCCGAAATAATAAAATAAGTGATGAAAGCCAGGCTTTACTCGAGACTACGCTGAAAGAGGCTGGATATCCACATGTGATAGAGCCATTCGATATCGGAGAAGTATCTTATCATTTGGGTTGGTTATTCCATCGAGCAGGACCTAATAAGACGCAGAAGATGCGTAGTGTGATGACGGTCATTTATATCGATGAGGCTATGAAGCTCAAAGAACCAGAAAACGAAAATCATATTGCAGATTGGAATACTTGGTGTCCTGGAGCCGAGGTGGGCAAGATTATTGCTACGGAGCTAAATCCTATTTTATATTTGAAATAATTTCTAAGTCAAAGTCTATCCCTGGAGTCATGCTTCTCCGGCAAGCCATCGCTTAAAGTCTGGAGTTTTTTCAGCGCTCACTATATATTCATCTTTGATCGGTGGATGAAGGTGACTTTTATTCCACATGACAGTTTAAAAATAATTTTACGGCTGACTCATGTCTTGAAAATTACATTACAAAATAAACCACTATATAAAATGTTGATTAATACCAAATAATGTACTTAGCCAAATGCTTGTGTACTTATCTCAGCTTTATTCTTTCACTTAAGGGAAGTCATATATAAATTAAATTAATAATTTGATAACCTAGCATTCATTATATATATAACTTTGTCGTTTCGATTACCAAACCCAAGTATGAGTGATAGTATAAAACACGAATGCGGCCTGGCGGTCATTCGCTTAAAAAAACCACTCGATTACTATCAGGAAAAATATGGCACTTCCTTGTATGGCCTTTACCGACTACAGCTCCTCATGCAAAAAATGCGCAATAGAGGCCAAGATGGAGCTGGCTTAGTGACGATAAAGCTGGATGCAGAACCTGGCAAACGATATATCAGCCGGAAAAGAAGTAATAGTGTCAACTATCTGACTGATCTATTTAACGATGTTTTCAATAATTTCAGAGGACTTACTCCTTCATTGTTGGATGATGCTCAATGGCTGCAAACCCATATGCCATATACTGGAGAATTATTGATGGGCCATCTCCGATATGGAACCCATGGCGCTAATACGATAGAGACCGTTCATCCTTTTTTGAGACAAAATAATTGGATCAGTCGCAATCTTGTATTAGCAGGCAATTTTAATCTTACCAATGTTGAAGAATTGTTTGCAGAGCTCGTGTCTTTCGGTCAGTACCCCAAAGAAAAATCAGATACCGTAACCATTTTGGAAAAAATAGGCCATTTCCTCGATGATGAAGTTCAACGACTCTTTAATTGGTATAAACCAGATGGCTATTCCAATGAAGAGATCAATCAATTTATCTTTGATAATCTTGACATCCAACGTTTGCTCAAGCGAGCTTGCAAAAAATTTGACGGTGGATATGTAATGGGAGGCTTGATCGGACATGGTGATGCTTTTATCATACGTGATCCTAATGGTATCCGACCAGCCTATTGGTATGAAGATGATGAAATCGTAGCTATGGCTTCTGAGCGACCAGCTATTCAAACTGCCCTGACAGTATCTGCTAAATATGTCCAAGAGCTCAAACCAGGTCATGCCCTGATCATTAAACGAAATGGCAATGTATCTGAAGTTCCGTTTGTAGATCAACCTGCAGAACGAAAAGCTTGTTCCTTTGAGCGAATTTATTTTTCCAAAGGTACAGATCGGGATATCTACCTAGAGCGCAAAAAGCTCGGTGAGCAAATGGTAATACCGACGCTGGAGGCAGTAAACTATGATTTTGACAACACGGTGTTTTCTTTTGTTCCTAACACTTCAGAGACCGCTTTTTTTGGGTTCATTGAAGGGCTTCAGATCAGCATAGACGAATATAAAAGGAAAAAACTTCTGGAAGAAAAAACGCTTACTACAGAAAAAATTAACGAGATTATGAATTGGCGACCTCGCATCGAAAAGCTTGTGGTCAAAGATGAAAAACTAAGAACTTTCATAGCAGATGAATCCATCCGAGAAGAGATGGTCGGCTATGTCTATGATGTGACTTATGGTATAGTACGTAATCAAAAAGACACCTTAGTATTGATCGATGATAGTATCGTAAGAGGTACTACATTGAGAAATAGTATCCTTCGCAATCTAGCCCGACTCAAACCTAAAAAGATCATTATACTTTCATCCTGCCCTCAAATCAGATTTCCGGATTGTTATGGGATAGACATGTCTAAGATGTCAGAGTTCGTTGCATTCCAGGCCTTGGTCGAACTGCTGAAGAAAAACAATAAAGGGTATTTATTGGAAGAGACCTATGTCCGATGTAAGGCTCAGGAGAAATTGGAAAAAGAAGATGTGGTCAATGAAGTAAAAGCACTTTACAAAGAATTTACACCTACACAAATATCCAAAGAGATAGCCCGCATCGTAAAACCTGTAGATATAGATATTGAAATAGAAGTAATTTTTCAAACACTAGAAGGCCTTCATGCAGCTTGCCCCAATCATACAGGGGATTGGTATTTCTCCGGTGATTACCCTACGCCGGGTGGAAACAAAGTGGTGAATCGGGCTTTTATCAATTATATGGAGAAGATCAATGAGCGAGCTTATGCTTAAAATGGATTAAACAATAATCTTTCTCTATTCATAAACGCCATTTCCCTGGCTACCCATATATCCTCCCCACTTGACGGGCTTATCCATTTTGATGGATGTCGAAATGCGTTTGATTCGCATACCTAAAAAGCTCAATAAATCATTGGTTGGATTAAAAAATTGGCTATGGATGATATCTAAGTATCCGTCGTGATCTAAATCGCCAATAAATGGAGTCGAAAAAATATTTTTAAATCCTTTGAGCGTTTCTATGACCTGTATGTAGTGGGTTTTAAAATCAATGGCTAATAATTTATGCTCAATTTCTAATTTGGAATTAGCGGTGTAGCCTCTATTGCAATCGTAGGCATTGATACTGATGATCGCTTCATCCCTGCCATCGTGATTGATATCATACACCACAGGCGATGAAAAACCAGCACAGCCTATTGAATCCTGGAATGTGATCGTACCCGTGTTTCCATCGACCACGATTTGCACGGAACCAGTACTTTGGGGCCAGACTCCTTTGCTCACAAATGTAAAAAAATCAGGAGTCACATCACCAGAAAATTGCCCGACCGCAAAACTATTGCTTGACTCAGTACCAGGCACACGGAGGCTCCAAACCATATTATTAGTCCTACCATCAATAGCAAAAATAGAACTGCTATGGGAGATGGCTATGATATCAAGATATAAGTCCCCTGTAATATCTGCCAATACCGGAGGAGCAATGAATCCATGACCATGACCATCGGTTGCAATAGGAATTGATTGCTTCAAATTATTTTGCATAAGATCTCCCAACTTAGCTTTGTAAAGGTGACCACCGAAAGTTTCGCCTCCTGATCCGAAGATGACCCACTCTGATCGATCTGGATGTTTGATGTACAAAGGTGACATATAGGATTCTTGACCATCAGGCATAGTATCTGCGGCTAAGACATGACCATTGACATTGTCTATCACCATTAATACTCCAGGGTATCGATGTATAGAGTCTGTGGGTTGAGCGCTATGATTACCACCATTTTGAATCAATAAATCTTGAACTCCATCATTATTTTGGTCGGATATCAATACGCTATTGAAAAAATTGTATTTAGCATATTTTAATATAGGATGTAAAGAATCTTTCGGAGCATAAGACCACAAAACCTTACCATTCTTGCCATCCAGGGCTCGTAAATAAGACCATCTACCACCTATAATGACATCTTGAATTGAATCATTATTGATATCGATCACAGTGGCTGACCCATAGACTTGGTCGCCCGCATCGGATTGCCATAGTATATTTCCAGACTTACCATCTAGTGCGATCACACCCATTTCTGTAGGCTGGTATTCGTTTTTACAAGCCCCCATCACTAGATCATCTACTCCATCCTGATTAATATCGATGGGTCTGGGAGAAGATTGTGATCCTATGACTGGAAAACTTTGATCCCATACGATTTTGGTTTTATGGGAAGTACAGCCAGTAGTAAAGGTGATGAGAATGCAAATACTAAAATAAAATGGACGCCGATAAAAATTGAATATATACATCTTACCGCAAAGATAAGTCACGTAGTGAATAAACCTTTTGGTGAAATAGTCCATTTTTGAATAATTCATTTTCTATGACGAGGGGAGTTTACCTCCTCCTACCTCAGCTGGTGCATTGGATTTCTAATCATGGTTAAAAGCCTTTTTTGGTTAGGATCAATATATCTTGAAAGGCAAGTACATGCTCTTTGCCCCGACCACACCAGTGTCCTTTATAATGATGTATTATATTAAATTGCTTTTGATCAATAGCTTCAAATAAGTATTTTTTATGAAAAGCCACATTAGCAGCTTTTACTTTCTGATCCAAGAGGGAATGGCGGTCATCTTTTATAAATTTGAATTGCAAACCTTCTTTATTTGCAGCCATTAACCCTTTACTTTCATCATCCAGGATAAAAAAAGTAAGCACGACATGCCCACCAGGTTTGAGTACCCTATGTATTTGGTGTAAATAATTTTCGACTTCTGATGGAAGCATATGAGAAAATACCGAGATCGCACAAGTAAAGTCAAAACTATCATCATCGTATGGAAATACAAAGGTAGAGGCATTGATACCTCGACTTTTATATAAATCATTAAATAAGTCTATAAATCTGAAACGAAACCGAGGGTTGCGTTTGCTAATGTGCTTTTGACACCATTCCACACCCATCTTGACTGCATCGAATCCTTCATATCTATTTTTCAAAAAAGGCATGAGGGGAATAGCTATACGCCCTATCCCACTGCCAATGTCTAATACAGCATCTTCAGGTTGAAGCGAGGCATGTTCTTTAAAAAAACGTACCCATTCTTGTCCCTGTTTGATAAAATCTCCTCGACCTGTGTAGATTTTTCCGCGAGGTGGTACCAGTTCTTTTTTGTTTGCATACAATAGATCATAAGGCAGGTAAATAAGCCATCGTACAATAAACCGAATTGGTGGTGGAAGAAAGTAATAGATTTTGCGAAACATGAAAAGTACTAAAATAGGATAGACCTATAAACTTACACATTATTATTTAAACTAAACCGCCAATGAAAAAGTATGTTCGTCTCAGAAGATTTAATAAAATTATTTTTTTCTAAAATAGTGTATGAAGCGATATTGTTTTTTAATGTCGAAGCGATGACATGTTTGACACTGGGTTGGGTTCTGGCCCATTGTATGATTCCTCCCACAGCTTCTGTCATATACCCTCTGGACCTGAATCCATCATAAGTGCCATAGCCGATTTCGATTTCACCGTCTGCATTAGGTTCATCTACAATACAAAGTTCACCAACGATAGTATGGATTGTTTTATCGATCAAGGGCCATAAGGTGCAAAACAAATAATTTTTACTCGGGTTAGCTACATTGAGCAAGAGGGTTTGTTCGAGTGCTTCTTTAAGTTCGATAGAAATAGTTTTCGACGAAGGATTTAGACCCAACTCTGATTCTAAAGAGTGATCGTTTTGAATATATTTAAGGAGTTGATCGTACGATAGCGGATGTATAAGAAGCCTTTTGGTTTCTATCATAAAAATCGATTAATTAAGAGTAGGTCTAAAATTGGATATCTCTTCATGATAAAGCTCAAGATTGAATAAAGGTTAGGGAAATACCTTCGGAATAAAAATGATCAATCCCACGCATGCCGCAGCAATGGCTCCAATCAAAACCCCTGCAGCGGCTAAGTCCTTTACCTTTTTGATCTGCTCATTTTTCTCTGGGGAAACATGATCAGATAAATATTCAA
>JAYSTG010000689.1:0-6271 GCA_043719965.1 Saprospiraceae bacterium
GGTACTCCAAATAATGCCGCAGGTAACAAAAAAAATGTAAACAATCTGACGAATACTGAAATACTTTGTCGTAATGCGCACGCGAGGTTAAACTCTTCGCTGCTATGATGTACGATATGATTATTCCAGAAAAAATTGTATTCATGAGCTATGCGGTGTACCCAATATCCAGAAAAGTCTAGGGCCATAAAGGCGATAATATAGACTGCGATGGTGTTTTGAATAGTGGTAATCGCCAGATGATCTACCATCCACTGGTAACTAACGATAGCAATACTGAGACCGAGTACATCTTTGACCACATTAGTCACACCGGAACTGAGTGAGGACACCATATCCATATTACGAACCGTAAGGTTGCCTTTCCAATACCCATACCAAGTCTCCAGCAACACTAACAATAAAAAAGCGGGCATCGCAAAGAGAAGAATTTTGCCATACAATTCCATAACGTATTCAAAAATTTAGTTCGTAATCATTTGCAATTGATTTCAATACAAATTTACTTGGTTTCGAGCTGAATGTCCACAAATTTTCTGATTTGCGACTCCTCGATAGCTCCGATGACGATGCCGTCTTTAACAACCGGAAATATAGGGATCCCTGTCAATTGCATCTTGTTATAAACATCTTTTAAAGCTTCACTTTCCTGAATGACCTCACCATCTGTCTTTGCAAAATCAACAATCGGAGCGTCATGGACTTTGATTTTTAAGAGCTGTTGCAATACGGAATGAGACAAATAGCCTTTAAAATCTGCTCCATCAAATACGAGATAATTTTTTTCGATACCTATAGCCAGGGCATGCAATGGGAATTGAATGGAGTCTGAGACTTCCAATCGATGAAACTGGATATTTACTAGATCATGCGCTGATTTACCTACTAAGGTGGATTCCCACTTTACTTGTTTGAGTTCATGACTTGCGGTAATCAATATAAATATGCTAATCAGACAAAGCAACCAATGTCCCTGAGATAAAGCAAATATTAAAAACAGCACGGCGAACACTTGACCTAACCTAGCAGCAATAAGCGTTGCCTTCAGCCTCGACAGTTTTAAGGACAATAAAGCCCGCAAAATTCTGCCTCCATCCATTGGAAAAGCCGGAATAACATTAAAAGTGGCCAAATAAAAATTAGACATCATGACTAACCGAATAAACTCAAATTTGAGCTGATTTTGGCCAATTGCTGAATCCAAATGTATCATGTGCGATTTGCCGGATAACACCAACACCATAGCTAGCATACCGGTAATAATCAGATTTACAATAGGTCCTGCTATAGCTATGATCGCTTCCTCTTTGGGATGTTCACTCATGCTTTCCAGTCGAGCAATTCCACCGATCGGAGTCAAAACTATATCTCTTGTTTTGTGGCCATATTTTTGGGCTATCAAGGAATGGCCATACTCGTGTAAGGTGACGCACAAAAAGAGAATAATGACCAATAATTGAATAAAAAAAATATAGGATATCGATTGGTCATTTCTCCATCCTACAAATCCGACCCAAAAAAATACAAGAATAAAACTCCAATGCAATCGAATAGGTATACCTGCTATCTTAGCAATTTGGATTGTGCCGGTATCAAACATCAGAATAAGGGTGGGTAAAGGTTCCCTTTGAGGATATCCCGTGCGAGTATGATTTGTTGGATCTCAGAAGTGCCTTCATAAATCTGAGTGATCTTGGCATCTCGCATCATCCGCTCCACATGATATTCTCTTACATATCCATATCCTCCAAGAATTTGTACCGCTTGCGTGGTTTGTTTCATAGCCATCTCTGCGGCAACATATTTGGCTAAGGCGGCTGCCGTACTGTAATCTTTACCTTGATCTTTTAGCCAGGCTGCTCGGTGTACCAATAATCTAGATCCTTCAATTTCAGTAGCCATGTCTGCTAGTTTGAATGCTATGGCTTGGTGATCAAAGATGGCTTTACCAAATGTATTCCTTGTTTTGGAATATTCTAACGCTCGTTCATAAGCGCCTGTAGCAATACCTACTGCTTGGGCAGCTATCCCTATCCTGCCACCGTCCAATGTATTAAGAGCATATTTAAAACCAAAGCCATCCGGGCCGATCCGATTTTCGACAGGGACTTTTACTTGGTCATAGCTGATAGAAGTCGTATCACTGGCCCGTATACCCATTTTATCTTCCTTAACCCCAATGGTGATACCTGGCCATTTTTTTTCAACGATAAAAGTATTTATTCCTTTATGTGCCAAAGTTGGATGACTTTGAGCCATCACAATATGAATATTAGATCGATATCCATTGGTGATCCAATTTTTAGTACCGTTGAGTTCATAATGGTCCCCTTGATTTATAGCTTCTGTCTTTTGATGAGTAGCATCACTTCCTGCTTCAGGTTCGGAGAGGCAAAACGAACCTATATGCTTTCCTGTAGCCAAGTCTGGAAGATATTTTTCCTTTTGTTCTTTCGTTCCATATAGCTGGATGCCGTGACATACTAAAGAATTATTTACCGACATGATCACCGCAGCCGAGGCGTCAATTTTTGCGATTTCCTCTATGACCAAGGTATAGGATAAAGTATCCATTCCGCCACCACCATACTCCGTATGCACAAGCATCCCTAACAATCCCAAGCTACCCATTTCTTGAACCAGGGCATCTGGAAAATGTAAATTTTTGTCCCGATCAATGACTCCCGGCAGCAGTATTTTTTCTGCAAATTCATGTGCAGTCTCCTTTGCAGATCGTTGAATGTCGTTAAGTTGAAAGTAATTCAAAACGTATTAGTTTTAATGATCTAATTTTTATGAATAAACGAAAAGTAAGCAGGTTCCAAGATATCCAATATGGAAGCAAAAGGCATGACCTGAAGATTCCAGCGCTCATTGACCCAGTGTAGGTATTTGGCATTCAGTGGATTTAATAAAGTAGCTTTTTGAAGTTCATCTGAGCAATAAAATTGAATAGCATAAGCCGGAGAATCCTGATCAGTAAATTTCAATTTACACAATTGAAATTCATGAAACAAGCCATCTTGCATCACCTGAGGTATATATTCCTCTTTGATCCAGGTCTGCGCGCTGGCCTCGATGCTCTCATCCATATTTAAGGTGATATTGTATATAAACATAATGGTGGCTCAATGGTTGAGTGGAGCTAAAAAATTTATCGATCGTAAATGATTATTGAATAAAGGATATTCGTAATTGTAAAACAATACGGTATAGATCATACCATAATCTTGCCTGTAGAGGGCAAAGGCTTTTCCATATTTTTTATTAGTCACAGAGGATTTAGGAACAAAACTCATTTCTGCAGCCCATTCTGCTTTGTAGACATCTGTTAATTCTTTCCCTGTAATGGATTTTGAACTGATCCAATATCCTCGATCATTGGTAGCCAGATTAGCCACCATACTGATCAGGTAGGGCTCGGGGAAAAACATACGATCGGCGACTTTGCTATCTCGAACTATAAATCTTAATTCCGCTGAATCTTCAATAGCCTCAAGACACAAATCAAACTGTACTACATGATTGAGGTCCGGCAGAGAGACTTTAAACCAATGATCTTCTTTTAATTTAAGCTCGAGGCCTGCATTATATAACTTTTCAGTAAAAGCTCGGGTAAAGAACACCTGGCCCTTCAAATTTATGGAGAGCCACATTATGCAGATTATCATTGGAGTTCTAAACATTCCAAGGCAAAAATACACCTTTTAAATAGAGGGAAACGTTCAGAAAAAAAGGGGCATAATAAAAAAAGAGATCGGCTCTTACCCCCCAGCGAACCGACCTCATAAAGTGTCAATCCTTTTACAGATCAACCCTTCGACAATGATAGTGCATATTTCTTGCCAAAAAACCAAATTACATGAGATTCAAACCTGATTTAACTCATATTTTTCAAGCTTATGTTTAAGGCTATTAATGATCATTAGATTACTTATTAAAAAAAAGCTCGATGTATAAAAATTAATTTTCCTTTCTGATCTCAGAATCTATTTAGGATTCAAGGCTCGTTCGATTCGGTCGGCTAAATCATCTAAGTGCATTTTGGTGAGGTTAGAACTTCTGCGAGATGCTCCAGCGATGATCAGCGGTCTTAGAGATTTTAAATGCCCTCTAACCAAACTCAGGATATCATTTTTCTTAGGATCTGTACGAGCAGGAATCGTCGTTCCGAATACAGAAATAGCATTAGAGGGACCTGCTGGAGTCGTGATCATAGAGATCAATCGTTCGACATAGATTTTTTGCAAATTGCGTCTGTACATAGTTATCTCTTTACTACCGCTGAGGTCACTCCAAACCCCGGATTGCATATCTTTAAAAAACTCCAATACACCATAAGAATTAGGAAATCGAGAAGCAGTCTCTAATAATCGCTGGATTCGATCTTCACTGAACATGCTGTTGATGACTGGCTCTTGTAGTGCTCTGACATTTTCTACGCCCTGTCCCGGCTGGATCTTGTTTAATATGACAGGGTCAATGATCCATGTCGGTGTATTTAAAATATTAGTCTGGAGAAAACGCATGGCTTCGCGTTGAAATGCCGGCGGAGTGGGCTCATAAACAGGACTATTCTGATCAAAGGTCTTCGGGGTTTCATAGATGCCACCCACATATTTACCTACATGACCCAGATAGCGTCTGAATTGATCTACTACATTGTCATAGGATTCTTTTAATAAATCAAAGTCCTGCGCTTCATCTTTAGTCCAAGTGGGTAGTTGGGTGATGATACGCTTTAAGTTTTTAATTCCCAATTCAGATGCTTGCATGGCATTATCACCCAAATCTTCGCTTTGAGATCGTGGGTCGTAGGGGTTGATTTCTGTCAAAAACCATAATCTGCGATTGGGGTATGCTTTCTCTTTATACCATTTATTTAATACAAGTTGGTCTTGCACCTCATCTTTCGTATCGAAAATGGGTTTGTACCCCCATTCAATGGCCCAATCATCGTAATCTCCTATTCTAGGGAAAAAATCCGTAACTCCATCTTCCGGTTGCGCTACATAATTAAATCGTGCGTAATCCATGATCGAAGAGGTATGCCCGTATTGGGACATAAAGTTTTTGTCCCGAAGTTTGGCTACTGGAGTCGCATTGGAGGCTCCAAAATTGTGGCGCAATCCGATGGTATGTCCGACCTCATGTGATGAAACAAAGCGGACCAGTTGGCCCATAAGTTCATCATCAAATTTATTGGATCTTGCTCTAGGGTCAGCAGCTGCAGATTGAGTTCGATACCAATTTTGTAATAGTTTCATCACGTTGTGATACCAGCCGATATGGCTTTCAAGAATTTCACCTGTACGAGGGTCGTTAACATTAGGCCCGTAGGCATTTTCGATTGGTGATGCAAAGTATCGGATGGCTGAAAAGCGGGCATCTTCTAAAGACATCGTGGTATCATTTTCAGGAAACTCTTCAGCTCGAATTGCATTTTTCCAACCTGCTTTCTCAAAAGCTGATTGCCAATCATTGACGCCTAAAATAAGATATTTTCGCCATTTTTTTGGAGTAGCGGGATCTATATAATACACAATAGGTTTAGCAGGTTCGATAGCTTCACCTCTTTTCTGACGCAGTGCATCTTCATCGTTTTTGGGTTCCAACCTCCAACGGACTGCAAAAGAAGGATTTTCTGTGCGTTGACCTTCCTCATCAAATACAGTATATCCTGTAGCAAAATAACCTACCCTTGGATCAAATAATCTTTTTTTCATGGGCTTCTCGGGCAGCATAATCAATGATGTATTTAATTCAATGGTAGCAAAACCTGAGATTGCACCTCCAGGTAAGGTTACCGTCTGAGGCGCTCCCGGTGGGGTGGGCCCATTAGGAGGAGGAGAGACTGCATAGGTCTTTATTGTTTTAATTTCAATATTAATGGGAAATGGTTTGATAGATTGAATAAATGATCTATCCGATTGAAGGCCACCTAGACGATAAAGGGTTTTAGTATTACTATTGAGACTGACGACTTGCGCATCTCCAGCAAAATAATCAGTCACATCTATCAGTACACTAGTATCCTTACGAATAGCCTTGATCTCAAATGCCGCTGCGATAGGGTCTACATTACTATTGACGACGGCTTTGTACATGGGGGAGGTCGTATCATTGCTCACATTGACCAGGGCTTTCGCTCTAAGGAATACTTTTTGTTCTGTACCTCGCTCGTATCGAAGCATCTGTCTATTTACTAATTCTCCTCCATAACCTGCTGAAGTGGGCGTCTTGATAAATCGCGTAATTGCCATCAATTCCT
>JAYSTG010000690.1:0-18240 GCA_043719965.1 Saprospiraceae bacterium
GCAGCCGCTTCCAAAAGCTATTGACCTATGGTGTAACGGTAGCACACCAGATTTTGATTCTGTTTGCCTAGGTTCGAATCCTAGTAGGTCAACTCAAAAAAGCCCTCTAAGTCATTGATTTAGAGGGCTTTTTAATTTGTTTATAAAACAAAAGTCTTGATAGAAGAACTTTATATTTGTGAGTACTTAAAAAAACGCTAGTAATTAAATAAATTTGATCATAAAGGGACAAGACCAAATATGGTTAACCATGCTAGGTGAAAACCTGAAAAAACTGAGAAAGGACTATTCGTTAGAGCAACGGCAATTAACTGAAGAACTGGAGGTTGACACGGCTTATAATGGCAAAATAGAAGGTAATGAAAAAAAAGTGAGTTGGATACCTTTGAAAAAACGGCTCGCCCTTATTGGCATAGCTGATAAAAAACTGTTAACTCATTTTTTGTCTCACAATAATAAAGAAGTTGGATTGAAAGCAATAGAAATAGCAAAAAAAAGAATTAATAACAAATAAGCAAAACTAGAAGTGCAAATTAACACCGATATAAATTTAATAGGTGGACTTTCAGACTGGGGTCTAATTCAAGTTTTTCTGGAAAAAACATTGCATGAGACTGGAATTGAGGGTGGAATTCATTCATTTACTACAATTAAAACAGAAAAATCAGTGAGGAAATTCGAACGGGCAATCCTAGCAACGTTTCTTAAGTATCCCACTAAAGATATTGAAGTCCTAATTCGGAATCTTCTTATAAAAGAGAATTTGTCTCAGGATAGTCTTCTTTTGATGTTCTGGAATGCGTCATTCAACAATGAACTATTAAATTACCTCAATACTCAGATCTATTTTGCTTCCTTTTTCAGTGGCAGAGTCTCTATCAAGCAAGATGAAGTAGTCGCATGTTTAAAAGATTTAAAGGAAAGAGAAATAGATTTAAAAAGGTGGTCTGATTCCACCCTTCAAATAACTTCTTCTAAGTATTTAACTTTGCTTAAGAAATTTAATTTGATGGTGGGCTCATTAAATAAAACCATCGTCCATCCCTATCTGAATGATAAGATGTTTATCCATTTTGTGTATTGGATTACTGCAATAGAAACTAAATCCAATCTATTACAAAGCAAATGGCTGCAATATTCATTCTGCGAAAGATCATTATTTGTTGAAAGAGTACACCACAAGAAATATTCAAAGTACTTTCAGTTTACCTTCACAGGCGACCGTCTTAAAATAGAAACCTTGATTCCTTACGAAAAAATATCCGATGCCATTAAATAACCCTGCTCATACCATTCTGGAGGCTAAACGACTTGTGGAATCCGATCGGCGTTCAGAAATAAGGTTAAATGCGAATGGCGGGAACTGTATTTTGATTGTTTGCGATCCCATAAAAGAAAGCGAATACATTGATCATTTAGTGGAACTCTTACCAGCCCTCAATTATACAATTATTGATGTAAGCTATTTCTTGATTGATTTTGTAACAACATATAAAACAGAATTGAATGAGTGGTTCGATCAACTTCAATCAAATACAAATCAAATTTTTAAAGCTCCGGATAATGACCAAACTCCAGATTTATTTAAAGAGATCATAGCTCATATTCAACAAGCATTTCAACAAGATAAAGTGCCAGTTTTAATTAATACCGGCTCATTATACGCTACGGGTATCCACAACATTCATATCATGGAAAACGAAATTGTCATGAAGGCAGCTTTGCCGCTTATCATATTATATCCTGCAACGATCGAACCGGATAAAATCATGTTCTTGGGCAAGCATCCTTCATCAAAGTACCGTTGTATGATTATTCAATAATAAACGAAATGCAAGCATGCTGATAAAAGATATTTTAACCATTGATCTAAGCGAAGACATTAAGAATGTAATCGACTTAGAAGATATTTCGGAAGCGGCCATTCAATCTGAGATTGAGAGCTATATCATTACCGATGGTCTCGCACGGGAATACGCCAGCTTTGTATCCATTTTTACTTCTAACATCGTAGAAACAGGTGTTTGGCTATCAGGTTTTTATGGCTCTGGTAAATCATACTTCGGCAAATTACTTGGTTACATGATGAATAATAGGTTCATCCAGGGTACACCTGCAAGAGAAAGAATATTGCAAAGGTTTACTGGTATTGATGATGAAGCACTGGTAAAGAACTCCATCTCAAAACTGAACAGCATAAATGCCCGTGTCGTTTTTATGGATATTGCCAAGCAGGATACTTCAAAGGGTTTTGCATATGCCTTATTTCGTAATTTTTTAAAATCATTGGAACTACCGGAAAATGAACACGGCTTTCTCTTGTTCTCATTAATGTGTGATGCCGTTTATAGCAACCCTAATGACTTTGTACAAGACAAGTTAGGCAAATCATGGAATGATTTAAAAAACAATCGTACCGTTTACATTGGTAAAATAAAGGAGATGCATCTAAGCTTTGGTAATTCTGAAGCAGACTACAACAACATTCTCACTACCATCCGTAGGGAAATTGATGAGTTCAGTGCTTCAAAATTGAAGGAAGAATTAAACAATTATTTCAAGGCAGTAAAAGACGAGAAAGTCGTTTTTCTTTTCGATGAAGCAAGTGAAGCAATTAACCAAAAGAAATTCACCTTACTTGACTTAGAGGGTTTAAGTGAATCACTTTCGTCATTAAGCGGTAAGGTTTGGACAATTGCCATTGCTCAGGAAAAACTGGATGATGTAATCAACAACTCAAACGTAAGCAAAGCACAACTTACGAAAGTTACCGACCGGTTTAAAACCAAGATACACCTTGAAGCTACTGAAGTAGATGTAATCATTCGCAGCCGTTTATTGAAAAAGAATGATAACGCTGTGAAGAAATTGAAAGTGCATTATCAAAGTAACTCCGGAAAAATCACTGACCATAGTGGGCTTACCGGTGCCGGAAAAACTGAAACGGTGGATTCATATGTTACTTATTACCCCTTTTATCAAAATCATTTTGACCTTCTACAGAATTTTCTATTTTATAAAAAGGGAGTTGTTTCGACTAATGTTGCTGCCAGGGGTATGATTATTACCACATACGATATTTTAAAATATGAAATTCAAAATGAAAAGATATTTAATGTAGCTACAGGTTGGCAGATTGGCAAAGAAGCGCAACCAAATCCAGATGCAAAATTGGTAAATCGCTATGTTAATGCAGAAAGAATATTACAACAACTAAGAATTGATCTTCCTGGCCGCCATTTGTTAGAAACTATTAATTTCCTTTGTCAAGCTGAAGTTACTCCTTCATCTCTAAACAATATTGTTAAGTCCTATATTTCAGCACCAGAAGACTTTCATGCTACGCAGTCAGTAATTACTAAGGCACTTGAAGCATTGGTTGAACATAAGATATTGCTGCTCTCTAATGGCACCTACCGCATCACTTCAGATATCGAACAACGGTTATTGGATGAAATGAACCAGTACCCTGTTCAAATCTTCAAGAAAAAACAACAGGTAATTGCAACTTTCAAAAATGCAGCTTTCATTAAAGCATTAAGCAAAATAAATGATAACAATACACCCTTTGATTTCTACATCACCTCCGATAATGACGATGAACTAACTAATCCAACAATAAAGCAACTCAAGCTAAAAGTAAAAAGTCTTTACAGTTTTGGAGATGACCGCAATGCTGATATTGAACAAATAAAAACAAATTTCCAAAACGATAAGGATGTAATATGGCTTGCACCGGACAGTAGTCATTTCAAAGAGATTGACAAGCTGCTGGATGAAGTGGAACGTATCAAATACCTTGAAGAAAAATATACCATCCCAAATTCTGATGAAGGTTCTATCGTGAGAGCATTTCAGGCTGAGCGTTCGGTAAAAGAAAACAAATTAAAAGAGCTGGTAGAGCAATCCTTGATGCAGGGAAGTTCAATCTACTTATATAATACAGTCCAGTTAGATAAAAACAATTGGCAAAACACTATGAATGGGTTGCAAAGGCAAGTTATTCAGAATGTTTACAGCCAAAGGCTTTCTTCTCAATTATCAGATGTCCTTGCAGATAGAATCATAAAAGAAGGCAACAACCAAAGGCTACATACCATTTTTACAGGACAGGGTGCTGATTTCCAGTTTTACGATGCACAGGGATCCTTCATTGGTGAATCATTAAAGTCTGCGGAGCTAATTCTTTTCAAAATTAGAAATACATTTATAGATGGTTTTACACTTGAAAAAGATTTAGAGCAACCACCCACAGGTTTTAGCTTTGGAACGATCATAACTACTGTGGCCGCCTTAATGCGAGGTGGTAAAATCATGGCAAAGCACAATGGTTCAGAAAAATTTTCTTGGAAAGATGCCGGTGTTTCAACAATTTTTAGCAATACTAGAGAATTTAAAAAGGCTTCATTTAAAGCAATTGCCAAATCATTAAACACCACCCAGAAAAATAGTATTGTTACCTCCTTGAAGGAATTGGAATGCGAAACACATACAGGTAAAAAGATAGACTGGAATAACAATGACTTCGATTTGGTTAATGCGATTCGTGATTTTGCAAAACGTTTTTGTGATAAGGTAGACGATATGAAGCGTCAAAACAAAGACTTCGAAGCCTTATTCAGCAATCTCGAAATTTGTAAGGATCAGCTAGTGAGTTTTACAGGTGCCGTAAGCGAATCAAATTATATTGAAAAGGCAGAAAATTATCTTTCACAAACTGATGTCTATGCAGATGCTATCAATGAAATAGAGAAGGCAGAAAAATTCATCCGCAACAACTTGGAAAAGCTTAGGTTATGGAAAACCTTTGCTGATGGCGTTACCGATGAATTAATCAAAGCAGCAAGACCTGATGCAAACATATCGCAACTAGTAGCCACTTTCAACAGTCTCTACAAAGGCGAAGTGGTAAAGAACTTCAAACCCTTGCAGGATACAGTTCAGAAAATCAAGGATGTCTATTTCACATTAATGCAAGCTTCTGCAACAGATATGGCAGCGAAATACGCCAAACTTCAACAGGATGCTGATTTGTTGGTAAAAGAAATATCTACATTACCAGTAGGCTTGAACGATGATGCCGTTGCAAAGTCCGCAAGTATTTTGCAATATGCTTCACAGCGCACTTCCGCTTCAGTTGATATTGATTACGATGTAAAGGATAAACAAACCATGTTCACTTATTCTGAAATGTTATCTTATATTCAGCTATTCAATAGCTTCAAAACAGATTTAGAAATAATCAAATCGGGATTAATAATAACGACTCCACCAATTCCAGCAGCCGGCACATCTGGAATACTAATCAAACAGACTTACTCTGCTACCTTACCGGGCAAGAAGGTAAAGGTGAGTGAGTACAAAGCATGGTTGAAGCAGGAGTTACAGAAGCTGGCAGGTGCAGCTGATAATGACGAAATTGAAATAAAGAATTAACAGTAGCCGGAAATGAAGCTTAGCGACCACGTAGAACACATACGCAAACTGATTGACTCTGCCTTTCGCAACCGCCTGGGTCGTATGGGAGTTACCTCTGTTGCTTTGCTACCCATTGATGTCATTCCTACTGAATACCGTGCAGATAGAAAACGAATTGAAACCATTCGTGAAGTGTGGCTTGCTGAAACCGGAACAGTAAAAGAAGCCTATGAAAAACTTGTAGAGGAATTTACTTTCACCTTGTTCAATCGCCAGGCTGCATTGAAGGTGATGGAAGCCCATGCCCTGCATCCTGAAATTATAACCCGTAGAAGTCAGCATGGTGATCGTTCTTTTGCCCACAAGCATTGGTTAGAACAAAACCTCGATGGACGCAATGAGGAATTGGAAGGCTTGGTTCGTTTTCTGGAAGATCAATTGGCTGCGTTAGCTGCTGATATTCCTTTATTCAGCCCACAGCACCCTTATCATTTATTGCCCACTGCCATTGAATTGAACGGCATTATCAATGCCTTTAATCAGGTGGAAACAGATACACAGGTCGAAGATAATATCTGGCAAAGCGATGATGTACTGGGATGGCTCTACGAGAGTTATAACAATTACAAAAAAGCGGCCCACAAAGAAAGTGGCGATAAAACAGAGTACAATAAAGTTAGTATCCAAAGCCAGGTATATACACCCCGTTGGGTGGTGAAGTTTTTAGTGGATAACAGCCTGGGCAAACTCTACCTTGAAATGTACCCGGATAGTGATATAAAGAACAGATACAAAATTGCCAATGCTCCCAAAACAAGAATGAGACAGCCAAAGTCATTAACGGAAATCCGTATGATTGACCCTGTAACAGGTAGCGGCAATTTCCTGATGTATGGCTTTGACCTGTTTTACGATTTATATACTGACCAAATTGAAAACTTTAGTGCAGATTATGACGACCGGAAAATTGCTGAACTCATCATTACAAACAATCTGCACGGGATTGATTTGGACGACCGGGCCATACAGTTAGCTCAACTCGGCTTGTACATAAAAGCCAAACGAAAAAAGCGTTCTGCAAAGATTGAACACTTCAATATTGTAAGTTCCGATTTCTATTTGCCCGAATTTAAACAAGTAAACCACTTATTTGAAGGCGATAACATTCGCGAGGGAGAGCGCAGGATTATTGCAGCTCTATGGGAAGACTTGCAAAATGCCTATAAGTTCGGAGCATTAATAAGGCTGGAAGAAAAAATGAGCTTGAAATGGTTCGGAATCAAGAAAGTTGAACCGACAGGGGTCATTACCATGTTTGACCAGCAGGTTACAGATGATTTTGACCTTTTTCGTAGCTCCTTCTTTGTTAACCTACAAAAAGCAGTGGCTCAAAATACGGCCAAACAAGGGCAAACCTTCTTGAATACTAAAACACAGGATGCCATCACCTTTCTGCAATTGCTTACCCAGAAATACGATGTAGCGGTTGCCAACCCCCCATATACTGATAGTGCGGACTTTGGTCCGGAATTGAAAGCCTTTATAGATGCGAATTACAAGCAACCTTACAAGTTCAACTCAAATCTTTACGCCACATTTATAAAACGATGCTGTGAACTAACAGATGAAAACGGTTATGTTGCCCTTATACACCCACACACTTTTATGTTTATTAAATCATTTGAAGATGTGCGGAAGTATATCATTGAACAAACGCATATTGAACTTTTAGTTGATCATGGTTTAGATAGAGCCAACCTTTTTGACCCAGCTGTAAGACTTGACGCCACTTTTTATGTTTTAAGTAAAAAGAATAAAGAAATTGATGGTGTCTACTTTAAAATAGGTGAAAGTTTTCAAGAACGTGATAAAAAGGAAATGTTTCTTGCAGCGTATAACGATTTGTGTAGTAATCAACCAAATAAATTAATTATCACATTAAAACAGGAAAAACTAAAAAATATTGAAGGGTGGCCTTTCATATACTGGATCAGTGATGGATTTAGGGAGAAGTTTAGCGGTCAAAATATCGAGAGTGTTTCTGATGTTAAGGTTGGTATTAATTCTGGAAGTAATGAACAATATGTCCGCTTTTGGTGGGAAATTAATCCTAAAGATGTTTCCTCAGATTACAAGAATGATAAAAAGAAATGGGTAGGTTATGCAAAAGGAGGCCCTTACAATAAATGGTATGGAAATTTATGGCTGAAATTGAATTGGCAAAATAATGGGACAGAATTAAGAAATTGCGATAAGGCGATATTACGGAATGAAGAATTTTACTTTACAGAGGGTATAACGTATTCTGCTTCAGGATCAAAAGGCGTATCATTCAGATATCTACCCCCTAATTATATTTTCGATGTAGGAGGATCTTGCGTATTTCCCAAAGAAAATATTGAAAACTATACCCTTATTTCAATACTAAATTCTATATTATCATTTTACATTGCTGATTGTCTTAACCCAACAGTAAATACGCAAGTTGGGGATTTAAAGAGAATACCTTTTGTTAAGCCCCCTCAACTATTAGAGGATAATATTTCTGTGTTGGCAAGTGAAAATGTTGCTATAAAGAAACAATTGTGTTCTTATAGTATTATCGAAATCAACTTTGAGAATAATCCGTTTATAGCATATTCAGATACAACACTGAAAGACCGTTTATTCACATACCTAAATTTTGAAAATGCTCAAATAACTCAGGTGTTGTTGAATGAGGCCATAATCAATCAGCTTATTTTCAAAGTATATGATTTGAGTGAGGAAGATAGGCTGCAAGTGGAAAC
Source organism: Saprospiraceae bacterium (assembly GCA_043719965.1). Taxonomy (GTDB): domain Bacteria; phylum Bacteroidota; class Bacteroidia; order Chitinophagales; family Saprospiraceae; genus JADJLQ01. The sequence continues at coordinate 8,208 of JAYSTG010000690.1, forward strand.
AAAAATGGGCAAACCTGTGGGTGAATTGCCTGTATTAGATACTGCCCGTAAAGCCTACCTATCAGAGCATTCACTTGAACAGGAGATTATAAAAACACAGATAGTCAACCTTGAAGCAATTGAATTTGATGTTCAAGATGCTAAGGCAATTAAATCTGAGTTTAGTTCATTATACCAAAGTAATAATGACCTCGAAGAATTCTGCATTCGGCACCAGGTTAATCCTATCAATATTTGGTATTGGTTCAAAGAAAGTAGGGTTTTGCCGCAAGCCCGTGCCGCTGAAATTACCCTGGAGTTTTTAGCAGATGCCTTCCGTACCATTCTTATGGCAGATGAAGATGGTATTGTTCCTTTAGTAGGCTTACCTGGTGAGCCACGCTTAATGGACCGGCTAGAGGCGTACTGTTTCAGTAAAGGCTTTACCTCCGCGCAGATCATGCAATTAGATGGTTTAGTCGGTCGCCTAATCAATGAATATGTGGAACATTATTTCTTTAAGAATTTTAGTGATCATCTTAACCTGTTCATGTACCTGCCTAAGACACCATTCATTTGGCACCTCAGTAGTGGAGAGCATCAGGGCTTTGAGGCATTCATCATTATTTACAAATGGAACAGAGATAGTTTGTACAAACTAAAAAGCAGTTATCTCAGTAAACGCACCGAGAGCCTGCAATACCGCTTGCAGCAAATAGCAGATAGCACTAGCGGCCAAGCCCAAACCGAAAAGGAAACCATTCGCCTGCAATTGCAGGAAATAGGATCCTTCGCCAAAAAGATAGATGAACTGATAGCAGAGGGCTACGATCCTAAACTGGATGATGGTGTTGGTAAAAATATAGCACCGTTACAGGCAAAGGGAATGCTGAAAGCGGAGGTGTTGAAAGCTTCAGGGAAAAATTCTCAATTACAGAAATATTTAAATGCGGATTGGTAAGTTAATTGGATTGAATGAGCCCGTGTAGCGAATTAAATTTGGTAAATTGCTGTCACAAAAATTGTCGACATATGTGACAGATTAAAGACTAAAAGTGTCACAAATATTTACTAAATTTGTGACAATATGTAAGATTGAATACTTATGCAAAGCGTTGAAAAACAAATAGAAAAGTCAATAAAAGGGAAGCCTAAGGGATCTTTATTGTTCCCAGAGGATTTTATGCGCTACGGCTCATCTGATGCCATTCGTAAATCATTGGATCGGTTAAAAAACAAACTGGTAATCCTTAGGGTAGCTCACGGTGTATATGTCCGTCCCAAAACCAGTAAATATATAGGTCAATTGCAACCCACGGCCGAAGAAGTAGCGGAGGGCATTGCCAAACGGGACCATATAAGAACGTTGCCCACCGGTACATATGCACTGAGTGCTTTGGGGTTGAGTACACAAGTGCCTATGAAGATAGTAATGCTAACAGATGGCTCTCCACGGGAAATCAAAGTGGGGAAACGGACCATTAAATTCAAGAAGACAACACCCAAAGCCCTATTGTCTAAAGGGAAAATAAGTCGTCTCGTGGTACAGGCCCTCAAAGAAATAGGCAATGGTAAACAAACGGAAACAGAAGAAAAGAAAATAATTGAGTTGTTGAAGAAGGAAGATCCAAAAGATTTACAGCATGATATAAGATTAGCTCCTGTCTGGATTCAAAAAATAATGAAAAAAGCACTGTAATGAGTACAGCGACATTTTTAAATATTCCTGGAAAAGAAAGAGTCAACATCTTCAATCAAATAAGTGCTGATACCAGAATGCCCCCCTTTGCTGTTGAGAAGGACTGGTGGGTGGTGCAAACTTTGTCTACTGTATTTAATATGACGGCTGCAGACCATTTATTGTTTAAGGGGGGCACTTCACTTAGCAAAGCATGGCAGCTCATTCAACGTTTTTCTGAAGATATTGATCTAGCAATTGACCGGTCGTTTTTAGGATTTCCAGGAGAATTATCTAAAAACCAACGTACTAAATTAAGAAAAGCTGCCGGCGCTTATACGGCCGGCCCTTTTTTAGCCGAACTGCAACAAAAATTTATCGAAAAAGGAATAGACGATATCCAGCTTCATTTGGTGGAAGCGGCAGATAGTGATCAGGACCCACGCATCATTGAAGTTCGATATCCCAATCTCATTACCCCAAGTGGCTACATGGAGCCAAAGGTTCAGATTGAAGTGGGTTGCCGTTCGCTGTGGGAACCGTATAGTGCCCGAACCTTTGGTTCACTAATTGATGAGCATTATGCTGGCAGTGATTTTGTAAATCCATTTATCACGATACCTGTTGTCAATCCTGAACGCACTTTTCTGGAAAAGGTTTTCCTGCTGCATGAAGAGTTTCAACGGCCTCAAGAAAAGGTACGGGTTAGCCGTCTTAGTCGTCACCTATACGATGTTGTTAAGCTTGCACAATCACCTTTTGCCGAAAAAGCTCTTGCAGATCAGGCACTATATTCAATTATTGTAGAACACAGGCAAAAATTTGTCTGTATAGCAGAAGTAAACTATAACTTACATCAACCACAAACAATTAACCCCATACCTATCCCTGAAAAAATAGAGGAATGGAAGGCTGATTACAAAACGATGATCGAAGAGATGATTTATGAAGAAAAACCACCTTCATTTGATGAAATAATTTCTGACCTAATGAACCTTAAAAATAAGATTAATGCATTACCCTGGAAATTCGAGAAAGAATATCCAATACCTAATTCGCAATTAAAATGACAGAACAATGGATTATACAAGATATTAAGAAACTGATGCCACACCGAAATCGGGTTGTATTACTGGACCCTGCTGGTCAGTGTGGGTTTGTTCTGTCTATTCTGCAACAAAATAAAATAACCGTACTCCAAACAAATAATTCTAATTCCGAAAAATGGGAGCAGGAAAAAGAAGAACTCCTTATACGACACGAAGCAGAAACCACTTACAAAGGCAAACCTCTTGTTTTTTACGTTACCCGTTCGCAAGATAAACTTAGCTTCCTTTTCGACTACTGCTTTACGCACGGTATACTCGATCTGAGCCAACCTCAAGATTGGTTGAAAAAGAAAATATTTGTCCATACAGGCCTACAGGTGCAGTTAGACAATCCCATGCTCCTAACGGCAGCAAAATTGGGCATTGGCAAAGACCTTGCATGGTGGAAGAAAATTGTCCAGAATTTAGAAGAGGTCATTAACCTTGATGATGAATTATTGCCTTTTGTACATAATCCAGCAGGTTATTTAACTTCAAAAGATTCAGACATCAAAAGATTATTTGAGGAAAAAATACACGAATTATTGGGGCAGCCATATGTAAGCAAACCTGCAAAAACATTGGGAGAAGAAGTAGTAAAGCGTATGCTGGACGGTCTTGCAAATAATGAAATATCAGATACTCTATTGCAATTATATTTTAAATGGGCTGATAGTGCTATATACAGGCCATCCCTGGAAACATACATTCGTAATTATAAATTAATTGGTACCAGTAATCCATGGAATGCTCATCCTGATCATTGTTTTGAAAAACTGGATCTGCTTGCATTAAAACAGATTACAGATAATTGTAGGGATAAATCATTTGTATCCGAAAAACTTCAAAAACTTAAGAAAAGAATATTCTCTTCTAAAGCTAAATTTTTTATCCCGACCTGGTGGAGTGATATATGGGTGCTATTTGAAGCGGATACAAATCCATTATCTACTTGTAACAATTTGAATGCTATTATTGACTATTATACGAGTACTTTCTCAAAAGTGGATAGGTCAATCCGTAATTTATATGCAGCATTTTTGAATGAAGAAGCTATCATTCGTCCATTACAGGAATACTACGAAGGAAAAAATCATCTCTTGTTGCAAACATGGTATGGCTTCTATCCAGAATACAAATCTGATCAACAAGGATATTTGGCAGAACTCATTGCTACTGCAACGCCAAAAACTGCGGTCATTGTTGGCGATGGTCTGAGATACGAAATTGCAGATTTTGTCGCCACCAAACTGCAAAAACATTTTAGGGTTGATAAACAAATCATGCTTGCAGATATGCCATCTGAAACAGAGCATAACATGAGCGCCTTATATGTAGGGGGCCATGAGGTCTTATCATTACAAAAAGATAGAGAACTAAGATTAAGTCAAATGGCACCCGATAAAGATTTAGGTTTTCTTCAACTCGAAAAATTAAACTATGGAGTCACCACTGATTATTTAATACTAACATACAAGGACATAGATAGTGCCGGAGAAAAACTTCAACAAGCAGCTATCAAATTATTTTCGGAGTTTGAGCAAGTATTGGAAGAAAAAATTACACTATTACTTCATAGTGGATATAAGGATGTATATCTGGTCACAGATCATGGTTTTGTCTTAACTGGCCTATTGGATGAGTCAGATAAAGTTGAAACTAATGCCATAGGTAAAAAAGAAGTGCATGAACGTTTTATTCGTACTGTTGAGAGACAGACTAATAATTCTTGGATTGGATTTGAAAATAAATATGGGATTTATAGTTACGTTTATGTTGCGATGAATCATCGGCCCTTTAAGTCAAAAGGTGTGTATGGGTACTCGCATGGTGGTTTTACACCACAAGAAATAATCATTCCTAAATTTAAGTTTTCATTGGAAAAGGAGTCCTCTTCAAAGCTAGTGGTAACTATTTCAAACAAGGAAGAACTTTTAAGTGTACCCAGTGAGTTATTTGAAATCAAGTTGGAGGCTGAAAAATCTGGCACTAACTTATTTAGCACTGAGCGTAAAATTCAAATTAAGTTATTTGCAGGTAACAAGGAGTATCAAAGCAGTACCAATATCATAATTGAGGCAGGCACGAGGAAAAGTTACGAATGCTCATTGAACAATAATACTCAAGTACATGCAGTAATTCTGGATGCAATAACTCAAGAACAATTGGACACGACTCTTATTAAAAAATCTAACCTTCGCGACATGGGAGGTTTACTATAAATTTGAACAATATGATATTAGACGAATTGGATAAAAAGGCATTGAGCCATTTTAGAGGTTTTGTGGTAAAAAAAGACCTCGTAGGTATTATTAAAGGAGGTGCTAATGTTCCTGCTTTTGTACTTGAATATTTACTAGCTAATACATGTAGTACTGAAGATGACGACAAGGTCAAGGAAGGTATGGAAAACGTAAAAAAAATACTCCGTGACCACTATGTAAATCCGGAAGAAAGTACGTTAATTCAATCAAAGCTTCGGGAAAAAGGCAGGTATAAGATTATAGATAAGATATCTGTTGACCTTGACCCTCAGCGAGATAGGTATTGGGCTACCATCAGCAATAGTAATATCCGATGGGCCAACATAAGTGACGAATTAGTCAGGAATCATGAGAAATTAATGCTTGGGGGGATTTGGGCAATAATAGAAATGGAATATGACCCAACGATTACCGTTGGTGCAACGGTTTATCCCTTTGTGGTAAGGGATATAAAGCCAATTCAATTATCAAGCTTCGACAATAGTAAAATTATAAATAATAGGAAAGAGTTTACCAAAGATGAGTGGAAAACGCTCCTACTTAGAAGTGCCGGATACGAACCTAAAAGTGAGGGATTCAATGAGCGAAAATTAAATTTATTGCTTTGTCGGTTAATTCCATTGGTGGAGGCAAACTTTAATATGGTTGAACTCGGACCCCGTTCTTCTGGAAAGTCCTATATCTATAAAGAAATCACTCCTTACGCAATTCTTATTTCAGGTGGACAAGGCTCCGTAGCTCAATTATTTGTCAATAATACTACGGGTAGGATTGGGGCTGTTGGTTTGTGGGATGCGATTTGTTTTGACGAGAGTACTGATAAACTTTTCAAAGACAAAGATACTGTACCATTGATGAAGGATTTTATGGAGTCGGGATCATTTTCCCGTGCTAAAGGTGGTGAAATTTCAGGGTCGGCATCCATTATTTTAAATGGTAACATCAATTTACCAGTAGAAACTGTTTTACAAACATCTCATTTATTTAGCCCTTTATCAGATGAAGTCAATTTTGATACAGCATTTTTAGATAGAATCAATTTATTTTTGCCTGGTTGGGAGATTACTAAATTCGCTCCTCAAAATTTTACTAATCATTTTGGATTTAGTACGGATTTCTTTTCTGAAATTCTAAAATCCCAGCGAAAGGTTACTTTTTATGATGCAATAGATACGTATTTTACGTTAGGTGCTCATTTAAAACAAAGAGATTCTAAATCCGTTAGAAGGATTGTTTCTGGATTTATTAAGTTACTTCATCCTGATGGAATTTATTCTAAAGAGGATATTCGTGAATATCTAGTGATCGCAATGGAGATGAGGAGAAGAGTAAAAGCGCAATTGAAGCTTATTGGAGGTATGGAGTTTTGGGATACCAATTTTTCGTATATTGATAAGGAGACCCAAGAAGAATTATTTGTTGGCTTGCCTGAGGAAAGGGGTTCTTCTTTAATAGAAAGTAATCCTCTTCCCCCGGGAGTTTGTTATACAGGAACTAGTGATGGTGAAAATACATCGTTAGTAAAAATTGAAGTGGTTGCTATAAAAGGTAGCGGTAAGTTAAATCTGACTGGGACAAGTAGTCAAGAAATCAAAGAAAATATTAAAAATACGTATAACTATCTCCGTGCAAATGAAAAAACTATTTTAAATGAACAGCATTCATTATCGGGATATGATCTCAATATTCAGGTCAGTAATCTACTAGGAGCTTATATCAGTAGCGGCATCGGTAGTGCAGTCTACGTTGCAATCATTTCTGCTATTTACAAGAAAAATCTTAAAGCTGGATTGGCCGTACTAGGGAATATCTCCATTGGTGGTGCAATCGAAAGGGCTTCAAATTTTGCTGATAAAATTTCCTTATTGTCTGAAAATGGAGCTAAAACAGTCTTAGTGCCGATGGATAATTTGGGTGAGATGACAACATTACCTCAAAGTATTTTGGGTAGGACTGATACTCCTTTTTATGGCAATAGCCAGATGTTACTTCAGAAGGCGGTGATGAGTGAATAAACCTTTTAGCCTGAGCAAAAGATCGATTTTTTAGAATCCCTACTAAAATCTAAAGATGAGATACTCGACCGCTGCCAGGATGCATTTGATAAAGGTTAGAAAACTGCTGACAAGATCTAGGCACTTTTGGCAGATAAGTTCATCTTGGGTCCAATACTGCCTATTCTGACAAAATAGAGCCTCTAGAGCCCTAGAGGGTACTTTAAACAACTTAATGGCACGTGAAGAGGAAAGCCAAAACGGGTTGAGGCAATGCAAAAGAGAACCGAGGAAAAAAGAAACAGATCCAGGATAATGAACCAGCCTTGACGAAGGAGAGCAGGGGGCTTTGGAAGAAATTATTCAATTAATCACTTATAGTTAGATCCCTCTACTATAATTTGACCCTTTCTAATAACATTTTATTAACAATTTAGAATTAATTCCTAGGTTACTTATTTAGAGCTCATTACATAAACATAAAAAATCCTCAATAAAATTACTAATTACTAAATCCATTTTTTATGAAACAATTATTACAAAAATTACATTATTTCATTTTTATTTCACTCATCTTATTTCAAAATTGTAAATCCGATAAAAAAGTGATTAACCTTTTGGAAGGATATTTACACGTAGATGAAAAGCAAAATCTTTCTGCAACTCAACCATTTCTCGTTTTTGATTTTGATGCGACAGAAAATTACAAAATGGAAAATCGTTTTATCACGGTAGATTCAGACACCATTGACATTAACCCCTTCAAAGAATATGCAAAGAGATCATTTTTTCCTAATGGGATAGCTTCAAAGTATTTCATTAATGAGATACCTGGCCATATGTTCAAGGACAATCATGATGGAACGTTTCAAAAGATAAGTTTAAAAAGGTTTGTAAAAAACTACGGGTACCCGGAAATAAAGTTAGTAGATAAAGTATACCTTAATGATCGGGTGACGAAATCAAATCAATTAAATGCGTCTGCTAAGATAATCGGAGTAAATATTGACAAGGAATCTATAATTGAGCTTACACTAAAGGATGAAACAGCAGCTTATTTACAGGATTCTCTTATTAATGATACTTTAATAAATGAATTCATTAGTCGTTTGAACCCAACTGAAGTAAATGACTATTATTTTGCTCAGGGTGTTACGATTTCTAGTGTTTATCACAGGGTCTATACTAAACAAAAGTTCGAGGCAAAAATTGATTATTCATATATTACAGCAAGCAAAACTACGTATGGTTCTAAAGATAATTTTAAATCAAAATTAGATGTGAGCTTAGAACTTACTAAATTAGGTGAGTTATATAAGACTTTAGCAATACTGCAAAAAAAAGATACGATTCCGAAATAGGAAAAATTAAATATCAACAGTTGGAAATCAAAAGCCATTTTTGAAAAGTTTATATCGATTGATTAAAAGTTAATTTTAATAATCCAAGACTTTCTCCAAAGCTTTGTCAGTTCCTTCCGTAACAAATGCTTTCATATATTCGACAGTAACATTGATGTCCGAATGTCGGTAGAGTTGCTGTAGTATCTGGATGGGAATTTTCCCGACACTGCTTGTTGCAAATGAATGCCTGGCAATATGCATGGTTAGTTTTGGATTGAGTCCTAATTAAATGCCAATTTTCTTTAAGACGGTATCAATTAGAGTGATCTTACTATGAATTAATTTTTGAAGATCAATCGTATCAAGGTTATTCTTGTATCCCTTCAAATCTGGGAATATAAATTCGGCATCATCCTAAGGTTGAAACATTTTTTGTGTTATAAATCATTCATTTACAATGATTTACATCACAATCTGGTATCAACTTAGAACAATGAAGCTTAATTCGGATCCTAATAAGTCACCAGTAAACGCCTCGTTTATCGTCTGACGAGGCTTTTTTGTTACAATATGCTCCTGAAGTTTTAATACCCTCCATTATTTGTCTATTTTTGAAGTTCCAATCGAGTATGCGCCAGTTTTATCTTTCCATTGTTGTCATTTCAATTTTCTTTTTGCCATCCTGTACTTCCAAACCACACTTTTTTCTGGAAGGCCATTGGGATATGACCAATGGTGAGCAGGCGATGGTCTTTGAAGGGGACAGTACGCTGCATTGGATCTTCCATGGACCATTTTTAGACGATACTTTTACGGTCAAATATGATATCGATACCGCTACCCAACCCGATCGCATAAATTTATTTGACTTTAATCGGGGCATTCTCAAAGACAAAATACTGATAGGGATCATAGAGCCTCACGGCCAGGATAGCATCCTATTGGATTTTAGACCGGTAGACTCTTGGGCTGAGGCTGATAGTGCAAGGCCCAAATCATTTGACCCTTTACAGTTGAGATATCTTGTACGAAAGTAGCTGGTCACTTCCCGTCATTTAAGTTTTTTTCACCTTATAGGCTGGATTAAACGACCTAGCCATGTGCAATGCTATGACTCTGGAGAGCCTAATCACGTATGTAAAACTGATCAATCCCGCCAATACTGAAAAGAAGATGGCTAGATTAATACCTGCATGAAAGCCCAGGTAAAAGATCGCAATGAGGCTCAGCATACCCCAAGAAAATAATCCGTAGGAAACAAACATGGCTCCCATGTAAAAGCCAGGCTCCGGCATGAACTGTAGTCCACAAGTAGTACATCGCTCAGGCATATCGAGAAAGTTTTTAAAATCAAAGGCCCGATGGGAAAACATCTTGCCCTGCTCACATCGAGGACATTTACAGCCGAAGATGGCGGAGATTTTGGCTATAAATCTGGACATAACTATCACAAAGATAAAAGAATGAAAACAATCAGATCCATCCAAAGCATATCGAGCCAATCAGGTCATCTCCTAAAACTTTGTACGATCTTTGTCCAATAAAACCTATTTATTTGCACCCACAAATATGAAAAGTAATTCAAGCTCTACTCCGATGATATTCAAAGCGTCAGATATCCATATTCCGTTTAAAAAATTTGTTTTGTCCAATGGATTGCGATTGATCGTCCACGAAGACTTTAAAG
>JAYSTG010000070.1:0-5620 GCA_043719965.1 Saprospiraceae bacterium
GGATGGAGTCATAGCAGTGCCGGGTGAGATCCTTCAAGAAAATCATTATGATCCGTTTGGCTACGCATTAGAAGGTCCATGGATGAATCACTCGCAGCCTGATAATTTGTATCAGTATAATGGGAAGGAATTGAATGGGGATCATGGATTGGGGTTGTATGATTATGGAGCGAGGTGGTATGATGCTGGGGTGGGGAGGTGGATACAAGTTGACCCATTAGCTGAAAAAATGTTTGAATGGAGTCCTTACAACTATGGATTTAATAACCCCATAAGGTTTTTAGATCCTGATGGGATGGAGGCTAAACCGTTAAATGAATATACTATTGTAGTTCAGGGTGGTAATGTTCAAAGCACAACGATGACTGGAACAAGAGGCGGTAATGATAAAGATTACGTTACGGTGGTTAATATGGATAGAGTTCCATATGCAGATGGGGTTAGTACACAAGTATTAGATGTAGAAAAAATTCCAACTTCAGGAGTTGGTAATGTTACACCTAATGAACAACAATCTAGTCCTACACCTGGTGTTCGCGAAGTTCATGATAAGATGCCACTAGAGTTATCACTGCCATTACCTAGTTCCGGTGGGGGTGTTACCTCATTATTAGGAGCAGTTACTAGAAAATATGCTATTTCCTCGGTCAAAGAAGCCTTGACTAAGGTGTATGAAAAATTAGGGCTCGATAAACCACTTCCAAGAATGAAGGATGGCAAATGGGGTAGCCCTCAGAGAGGAGATAAAAATAAAGGATATAGATTAGATGACAGAGGAACGCCTAGTAGTAATAACCCCAATGAGACAGGTCCTCATATTAACTATTGGGATTATACAAAAGGAAAGAGGAAATCAGGAAATGGAGTTAAAGACGCCGTTCCAATAAATTAATATTATATGACTAATAATTTAAATGAAAAATTAAAATTATATTCTTGGCACGATTGCCCAATTTATTCAATGAGATTTGATGATATTTTGTCATTTGACATTGATTACATTTTGGAATGGAAAAAAGATGAGATTGAATTAGGCTTTCAATATTTAATTGCTCCTGCTATATTAGAGTTTATTGATGTATCTGATCTAAAAGTCATGATTGAGACCGATTTTATTAATGGCTTTGAAATTAATAAGATTGAATATGAAGATTCCCATTGGCGGATTGAGCTTCAAGAAGGTCTTATTGAATTTAAAGCTGTTGACTTTAAACAGACTTTACTAAAAGCAGCTATTTGGAAGACAAATCAATATTTATCAGAAAAAGAACGTATGATGTAAAAGTCAAAGGCTAACTCAGCACCCCTTGTAATTTAGTTTGACGAATAAAAGCATCGAGCATGGCGAAGACATGCTCTTTGTTTTTAGTATCCATTTTAGAGACCTCCTGTATACGTTGTATCATTTTTTTATCCAGTTCCAGGTCGGTATGGCCCGTAAGCCAGTCCAGAGATACCTCTAAGTGCTGAGCCATTTTAGAAGCGGCCTCAATAGAAGGTTTCATCTCATCTCTTTCATACCTACCGATGGCAGGGCCTTTGGAGTCACTATGATAAGCGACCCAGATGACACAAAAGATCTTTTCTATATGAATCTACAATATGATGTACTTCACTCAGGACTTAGTGGTACTATGAGTAAAGATGGAAATATCTCCCAAGCAGTGTGGCGAGTACGTGGTAGACAGAGACAGGCATATAGCTATGGATACGATGGCTTGCAAAGAATTACTTCCGGTACCTATGCTGATATCAACGATGCTGGAACGGTGACTGCTTCTAATCGCTATAACACCTCTTATACCTATGCTGACCTGCGAGGAAATATAGCAACCAATCATAGAAACGGCTTATATTTGAATGGCGCCTGCTTTACACAAGCCCTCCTCGATAATATGTCTTATTCATATACCACTGGTACGAATAAAATATCAAGCATTAGTGATGCAGCATCTGCTACACAAGGTGGTTTTAGAGCAACCAGTGGCACTATGACTAATGACGGGAATGGGAATATGATTACCTATGCCTCAAAAGGCATTACAGGGATCCTCTACAATCATCTTAATCTACCCGTGACGATCACTATGACGAGTGGCCGTACTATCGAATTTGTATATGCGGCTGACGGCACTAAACTTCGAAAAGTAGTCAAGACGAGCGGGGTGATTGGACTCGTCCAGGAATATGTCAATGGTATAGAATATAAAGGCACTAGCATTCCTGCCACTTCCGTTGAAGCCATCAACCATGCAGAGGGGAGATTGTTTTTTGGCGGCCCATTGACTATTTCAGCCGCTATAACTAATCAGACAGTCCAATATACCGGCACCAATATCACATCGACCAGCAATATCAGTGGTACTTCTAATGTCACTATGACTGCCAGTGAGTATATCCAGTTCAATCCAGGCTTTCAGGTTGCTCAAAATGTCAATCTGCTGGCTCAGATTAGTCCGAGCTCCATAAAACGAGAGTATACCATCAAAGATCATCTGGGTAATACCCGTATAGCTTATTGCGATCTGAATGAGGATGGAGTCATAGCAGTGCCGGGTGAGATCCTTCAAGAAAATCATTATGATCCATTTGGCTACGCATTAGAAGGTCCATGGATGAATCACTCCCAGCCTGATAATTTGTACCAGTATAATGGGAAGGAATTGAATGGGGATCATGGATTGGGGTTGTATGATTATGGAGCACGATGGTATGATGCCGGGGTGGGAAGGTGGACCCAGGTGGATCCGATGGCAGAGAAAAGATCGAGGGTAAGTTCATATAATTATGTTCAAAACAACCCAATACTGAGGACTGATCCTACAGGGGCATTGGATGGAGTCGGTGATCCGGTTCAACCATCTGTAGCAGGTATATTGCTTGAAGGTGCTTTTCAAGCCATATCAGGAGGGTTTAATTATATAATGCGCGGAGCAGAGGCTTTAGGTTTTGGAGAAGCTGGTAGATCGACAAGAGCAAGCGTAAGATATTCTGAAGGTGGAGGAGTAGAAGGAATTGATATTGTGAATGGTCCGGCCAAAGGTTTTGTGGAAGAAACAAAGTCTGCAATTGGTGATGTACTAGCATTGACTCCATTAAGAGGAGGAGCTGTAGTATTAGCGGCTGAGACTGGTGCGAAAAATGTTGCTGTAACGGAATTGCAGACTACTAGTAGGGCGGCAAGAAGAGATGCAATGCGCGAAGCAGGTATTCCAACTAGTCAGTCATTAATTCCTGATAGATTGACTAATTCTAAGGATAAGGTATTTTTGACCAGAGACGGCAAAAGTACAGTACAAAATGCTACAAATGATGCAAGCCATCAAGGTCAGCCTCATTGGGAAGCTGGCAGAACTAAATCAAATTCTGCCAATCCAGAAGGATTTGAAAGAGGAGGTACAGGGAGATCATTAGCAAATAAACCACAGATTGCAAATCCAAAATCTAAAGTTTATTATGACTAATCGAAAACTAGATATCCTCATTCGAAAAAATAGATCAAAATCTATTCTGATACCATGTCTAAATAACTTAGCTCTTGCAGGATTTGAGATAGAAAGTGTTACTCGAATTAACTTAGAAGAATCAGATCATATAAAATTTAAAGTTAAAAAGCTATCTAGCATAAATAGAGACTCTGAGTTAATATCAGGAGAATCTACTTATTTTATTGAATCGCTTTTATTAAATGAGCTGTATCTAAATTGTGATAGGGATTCAAGATGTTACGTATGGACCAATGCATGTCAAGATTGTGGGATGTTTGAGTTTAATCTAAGATTATCAATTGAAAACATCTTGCAATTGGCGAAAATTGACTATCAAAATACATGCTATATAATTACAGCAGATTACAGGTATTCATTTGCTGTTACTTATAACGATAGTGAGCATAGTGGTGCGCCCAATACGTTTGATATTCAAAGATGGATTTTGCATCAACTTGAATAAGTGACTCTCGCTTTATAGTCACGGATAGCGACATCGATAAAGAAGTAAAATTATCTTTTAGATCTAAAGGAAGTTTTTCGACTTCCTTCATCCATTTAAGGGTGTTAGTATCGAGTTGTTCATAATGGCCTTCCTTTATCCTGTAAAATAGGCTTAAAAGTGATGGAGTCAAGTAGTAGCACTCAGGGCTTCCGATCAGGAACAACCGGAAACTATTCTTATGATTATAACTCCTGCCCGCCACCTTTAAATAATAACTTTAAGTGGCGGGGCAATATGAGATCCGATGCCTCCAAAAATATTACATCCATTATCTACAATCATCTCAATCTTCCCCGTACTTTTACTTTCTCAGGGGGTAATATGATAGAAATGAACTACGACGCAAGTGGCATGAAGCTAAGTAAAGTTGTAAAACAAGGAGCTACAGTTGCATCACGTATGCACTATATTAAAGGCATCGAATATCGCAATAGTAAACTGCAGGCAATTTACCACAGTGAAGGCCGAGTAGCCTATACTGATGCTACCCAGTCATTAAGTATCACGACTCCGATCAATGGTGAGACTAAGACATTTAAGGCTGGTACCATCATAGCCTCAAATATCAATACAGGCAATGCCAATGTCACCATGCAAGCTTCTACAAATATTCAATTTTTACCAGGATTTTTTGTGGACCAAGGTTCTAATTTTTTAGGGAATATGGTTTCGGCTGCCGCAGCAACATCAGCCTACGAATATGTGATACGCGATCACCTTGGTAATGGAAGGATCTATTTTACAGACTATAATGGAAATAGTATTGTAGAAGAAAGTAATGGGGAGATATTGCAGGAATCGCATTATGACCCGTGGGGGTTTGCTCTAGGGGGAGCTTGGGTGAATAATAGTGCAGTGAATAATTTTTATCAGTATAATGCCAGCCTGCCGGACAGGCAGGGTAAGGAATTGAACAATGATCATGGATTGGGGTTATATGATTATGGAGCGCGATGGTACGATGCGGGGATTGGGAGATGGACTAGTGTGGATCCGATGGCGGATAAAAGAGCTTGGGTATCTCCATACAACTACGTTCAGAATAACCCAATACTTAGAACTGATCCTTCTGGGGCAATTGATGGCATTGGTGATCCGGTACAACCTTCAGTTGCAGGTATTATATTGGAGAAAATTTTGCAAGCGGAAGTTGGAATATACAACACTGTAATGAGAATAGGTGAGACACTGGGGTTTGGCACCCCAGGCCAGAGTACTCGAGCTAGTGTAAAATACGGTGACGACAATGCAATATTGGGAATAGAAAAGTCAACCAGTGCGTCGAAAGGGATTATTGCTGAGACTTTGTCTGCAGCTGGTGATTTGCTCGCCATAACTCCAATTGGAGGAGCGGCCAAAGGACTTAGCACGCCTGTGTTGATGGCTAAAACACCTTCAAAAAATGGAATCGTAAATGCTATGAAAGCTGGTGAAGAAGGCTCTACTTTTGAGAAAATGGCCAAACCAGGATTTAATAGACCAGGTAATAATAAAGTACAAAATAAACAGTTTGACAAGTTAAGTAGTGACTTAAACCGTAATCATGCATTAGAAAAAGAGTAAGGAGGCTTTATTCTTTCAAAATTTGTAAAGATATGTTCCAGAAAATGTTTTCTTTCACCAGTAG
>JAYSTG010000691.1:0-6267 GCA_043719965.1 Saprospiraceae bacterium
GTACCTTTATTAGCATCACCACCGCAAATGCCGCCATATACCCAGTTGGAAGCTGCAGAGGTCCACACTGCTCCGTTGCCCCAACCCTCAGCCCATCCATCTAGCAAAGCATATGCTCCAATTAAGGTAGCCTCAACGCCTTGAGGATTAGATAAAGTGGATTGATTTAAACCACCAATCGGAGCCCTATCTAAAAAATCGTCTCCACAGGATAACCCTAAAGTAATCAGAGTCCACAAAAGAAAAAGTTTAATTGAATTTTTCATATTATAAAAATAATTAATATTTTTTAAAAAATTAAAACGATGCACTTAATCCAAACATGATCGTACGGGCTGCAGGATAAAATCCATAATCAATTCCAATAGTACCATCTGAGCCGGCAGCTCCTGGGTCAGCAACATTAAACGCAGGATCGTAACCACGATATTTTGTCATCGTAAACACATTAAGTCCTTGGATATACAATCTTAAATTGTCTAAGCCGATTTTGGATCCGATAGAAGGTAATTGGTATCCTAATTGTAGATTTTTTAATCTCACATAAGATCCATCTTCAACATAATACGAAGTAGAAGCTTGATTGGATTGTTGATCACTAAAATCAAGACGAGGTAGTAATGAATTAGGATTCGTCTGCGGATCCCAGGATTCATATAATGATTCGTACGATCGACCACCATTAAAGGTTTCAAAATCAATCCAATATCGTGTATAGTTGTAAATTTCATTTCCAACAGTTCCTTGTAAAAAGGCAGTGAAATCAAATCTTTTGTACGTAAGTCCTAAATTGAAACCAAAAGTGAAATCTGGATGGGGATTACCTATATTACCATAATCTTTACCATCGATTTTCTTATCATTATTGAGATCTGCAAATTTCCATCTACCGATTTTAGCCCCAACCACAGAACTTTGATCTGGTGCAGCATCCACTTCTGCTTGATTTTTAAATATACCTATGACTTTGTATCCGTAAAAAGTAGAAATTGGTAATCCTTTAATACTTCGGGTGATACCGGTACCTGCAAATCTACTTCCACCACCCGAAAAGAAGGATTCGTCACTATCTCCCACACGGAGAATTTGATTTTTATAGGTACCAAATATTAAGCCTAAATCATATTTTAATGCTTTGGTGATGCCACCTCTATAATTGATACCCAGATCTATACCTTTATTTTCCATATCACCTATATTTACAAAAGGCGCGGTTATGGTTCCGGCTGTGCTAGGCAATGGAAGGCGATACAATAAGTCTGTAGTCTTCCTGTTCCAAATATCAAGGGTAATGTCCATTTTACCATTCATGATAGATGCGTCTACTCCAAAATTGGAAGTTGTGGTTGCCTCCCATTTTGACTTTAAATTACCAACACTTGCTTGAGCAAAACCAGCAACGGGATTGGTACTATTACCATTGATATCGTAGGAAGAAAATACTATTCCTGAACTATATTGGGAATATGGATTATTAGCATCGATTTCCTGATTACCTGTTTGGCCCCAGCCAAATCTAACTTTCAAATCGTCCAGCCAATCAATCCCTTGCATGAAATCTTCCTGAGACATCCTCCAGGCTACAGAGAATGCAGGAAATACCCCATATCTACTTTCTGATCCAAATCGAGAGGAACCATCTCTTCGAACGGTACCACTTACAATATACTTATCAAATAAAGTAGCATCTGCTCTTGCGAATAAAGAGAATAAAGACGAATTGCCAGCATCACTGTAATTATTTTGACCTGTAGGAGCGCCTCCTCTTAAAGTCCAGAAATTTTTATCATCTGTAAAATAATTAGATCTACTTCCACCTACATTTCTATACTGGCTTAAAATGGCCTCAGTACCAGCTAATAACTTGATAGTATGTGATCCGATCGTCTTATCCCAGATCAGGGTATTGGTAAAAGTATAATCGTTATTGTCATTTACACCTTCATTAAATCCATTAGATGAACTGGGTTCAGCATGTTCGATATTTCGATAATTGAAATTGTAAAAATGTCCACTGCCGTAGTTTCCACCAATACTGCTTCGATAAGTCAAACCATTGAGGAACCCTGTACCTAAAGCATCATCTAAGAACCCTAGGTTTAACTCGCCATAAACATTTCCAAAAATGGTATTAAATTTATTGGAATTGTCTCTTCCACGATCCAACTGGGCAAAAGGAGATCCCGCATTCGTCGCGATCCCTTTTCCACCAGCATAAAAGCCTTTGATATCATAGAGAGGCATGATGGGTTGAGCTCGAATAGCATTCATGATAGGTGAACCTTCATTTTGACCGCCACCTAAAGGCCGGTTGCTAGATTCAAGGGCTACGGTTAAATTCTGACCTACAGTCAGATATTTTTTCATCTTAAATTCCGTATTTGCCCTGAAGCTATATCTTTTTGAAAAAGAAGTAATCAGGATTCCATCCTGGTCGAAATAGTTAAATGAAACTCCATATCTGCTTTTTTCACTTCCACCTAAAATGGAAAGATTGTGTTGGGTGATTGGAGCTTGATTGAATACCTCTTGTTGCCAATTAGTACCCACTTTATTGGCTTTGGTAATCAAGTTAAATCCACTGCTGTTAATGTCTGCATTGTATTTCGATGGATCTACCCGTGGGTCACCTTCTTTGGCACCTGCTGGTAAGATATAATCAGGCAATACAGGCGTAGAGCCTGTGCCATACAATTGTGCGTTTGCGCCTTCAGGTTTTGCACCAGCATTAGCAAGTGCCTTAAATCTCATAGTGGCCCATTCCTGAGAATTGAGCATTTTGACCAGTTTGACGGGATTCTGAAGACCATATGATGCATCGTAAGTTACTTTTGGTTGGCCAGCTTTACCTTTTTTGGTAGTAATGATGATTACCCCATTACCTGCTCTGGATCCATATATTGAAGCAGCAGAAGCATCTTTAAGTACCTGGATACTTTCGATGTCATTTGGGTTGATGGCATTTTGATATGCACCTCTTCTTGGAACACCATCGATGATATACAAAGGATTATTATCACCGAACGTAGAAACACCTCTAATCCTTACACTGACGCTGGATCCTGGTTCACCAGAAGTTCCAATGGATACCCCTGCAGCTCTACCTTCCAAGGCGCCTATAAAGTTACCAGTAGGTATTGCTATCAAATCTTTTGATTTAACTATAGATACTGCACCGGAAAGATCTTTTTTCCTTTGGGTGGAGTACCCTGTAACCAAAACTTCATCCAGAAGTGCACCTGCTTCCAGCAATACATTTACATTCAGGTCAGCACCAACGGTGACTTCCTGAGTAGTGAAACCAGTATATACAATTTGGAGTAGATCACCAGCTTTTGCATCTAGTACAAAATCACCTTCCAAACCGGTAACTGTACCAGTGGTAGTACCTTTGATGGATACGGATGCCCCTATTAAAGGTTCCCCAGTACCCGAGTCTTTAACTGTACCCTTGACTTGAGCAGATACACCGGCAGCAAAAAGCATTACGAAAGCCAACAAGCTAAATTTAATAACATGTTTTGGCCTTAGATGAGAGAGTAATTCAATTTTCATAAAATTAGAATAATAAGGTTTAGCATTCAATAAAATATGGTTAATAAAAAATTCAGTCGTAAAACTAATAAAATTTGAGTAATCACTATCTAAAATGTTAATATTTTATAATATCAAATGCTTGGAAATTTATTATGTCATATTGATTGTGTTTTTAATTTGGTTCTGGTCGAAAATATTTGCCGATTCATAATATTAACAATAGAATTAAATAAAACTACCAATAAAAGATCGATAAATTGCCCTGAATCTAAAATCCTAATTATTGCTTTTCTTTCAGAGTCGACACCAAAATCGAGACAAAACCAACCTTAGATGTTAAAGCTTTAACGTAAATGCTGTTGAGAGCGACTAACCAATTGCAGGTTTTATTTTCTGATCTTTGACAGCTCAAATGAATCGACTCAAGCTCAATACAACCTACTCAGATATTCTTCGGTTTGCGCTGCCGATCTCCATATCTATATTGATTCCCCAACTTAATTATGTTACCAACAATATATTCCTTAGCCATTTAGGAGAGCAGGAACTTGGTACGGCAGGTATCACTGGTGTATACTATTTGATCTTTTCGGTGATTGGCTTCGGGTTTAATAGTGGATTACAATCCTTACTATCAAGAAATGCCGGCAAAGAAAACTGCCATGAAATGGGTCGTTTGTTGGCCCAGGGAGGCAAAATTGTTTTTTTCCTTGCTTTGTTTGGCATCTTCTTTACGTATCTATTTTCACCAAGTATCTTGCAAGGACAGATTCATTCCCACGAGATTCATCAGATTGCCGTTTCATTCGTAAAAATCAGGATTCTAGGTTTGCCATTTTTGTTCTTCTACCAATTAGGAAATTCATTTTTAATTAGCACAAACAATACCAAATTCTTGATAGTAGGCTCGGTATGTGAAGCTTCAACCAATGTGATTTTGGATTATCTTTTGATATTTGGCCATGGAGGTTTTTCAGCGATGGGATTTGAAGGAGCAGCATGGGCCTCAGTAATAGCCGAAGGGATAGGCATGGTGGTAGTGCACAGCTTTTTATGGTTTAAGGGGTTGCCTCAGGAATTTAAAGTAAGGAGTTTTAAAGGGTGGGATATGGCTTCGACTTACAATATCTTTGATCGATCTGGTCCATTGATCTTCCAATTATTGATCAGTATCATTAGTTGGTTGTTATTTTACCTATGGATAGAAGATTTAGGGCCTCGAGCCTTGGCCATATCCAATACCATGCGGAATGTATTTGGAATCTTTGGTGTTTCGATTTGGGCATTAGCCGCTACGAGTAATAATATGGTAAGTAATGTGATTGGACAAGGGCAGTTGGAAGAAGTCATACCATTGATCAAAAAAATAGGAAGGCTGAGTATAGGGATTGTATTACCCATCTGTATATTGCTCAATATATTTCCTCAGCTTTTTTATAAAATTTACGGCACTTCTTCTGATTTTACGACTGAGGCTATTCCGGTCATTCGAGTAGTATCCTTAGCTATACTCATCATGTCTCAAGGAGCTATCTGGCTCAATGCCATCAGTGGTACAGGATTGACGAGAATCAATCTAGGCATAGAAGTGATAACCGTATTTGCCTATGTGGCCTATGTATACTTTGCAGTGAGATTTCCGTATGCTCCTTTGGTTTGGGCGTGGGGATCTGAGTTTTTATATTGGGGGATTTTATTAAGTGGATCTTGGGGTTTCTTTAAGTATTATCCTTGGAGGGATAAGTATAAATGAGCTAGCAAGAAGAAATATGCTTGACAACTTATAAAGCTATAAATCAATGACTTATTCCGGTAAACTTATTTAAATTACTTTTGGTTGAACTTTAGATGTAACTAAGTAGTTTACACTAATGATTTAGTTCTTTGAAAATTTAGGGGCGGACTGTCACGAGGTGGACTCGCGATCGACAAGAAGGTCTATTGGTTAGTGACTAATTGATTAAAAAAAAGATGTTCTTTGAAAATAAATGGGGCTGACTGGAATCGACAGGAAGGTCTGTTGGTCAGTAAGCATGTCGGAGCATGAGAGGTTACTCCGTAAAAACTAACTTTCAACCTTTAAGTGGCAACACTTATGCTATCGCTGCCTAATTCATAGAATTAGACCGGCTTTATGCCGTAGATCTGACACCTGATACAGGATCTACCGCATTCAAACCCACTCCTTGGAGTGCTCAGGTTAGTCCCATCAAGATGTTACCGTTGATGGGATGAAATTAATCGGAAACTGGGGGATGACAGGGGAGCGTTTTCTGTCCTACACCATCGCCGAGATTCAAATAGAAAAATAAACATGTAGAAAGCTGATGAACGCTTTGTCTGGACGGGAGTTCGAATCTCCCCAGCTCCACTTTTATAATTAACCAACAAATTTGATATGGGTAGAAAATTTATTCAGCTTTTGACTTTTATTATTTTGTCAATTTCAATTTCTTATGGTCAAAACATTTGAAGGGAAAATAGTTTACGAGAATAAGTATCAAAGTAAAATTGCAAACATAACAGATCAGCCATTAATAGCTATGATGGGAAATATTCAAGAGTACTTTATTAAAGGCGGAATTATAAATCTGTAATGAATGGAACATTAATGCAATGGCAGTTATATATCAATAAGGATAATAAGCTATATAATAAGATGTCAAACTCTTCCACGATATTTTGGAGCAAAATTGAAAAGAGCCCATTTTAAGAAAGCATAAACTATCT
>JAYSTG010000692.1:0-2402 GCA_043719965.1 Saprospiraceae bacterium
TCGTCGATGACGGACCTTATCCTGATGAAAATCATTCGAATAAAAGAAATAGAAAACAAAAGCGGTGTAACTCAAGCATCGGAAGGCATCGATGCCAACTATATGGACATTATGAATTATGCTATCTTTTGTATGATTCTGATCCATCAAACTCAAAAAATCTAACGAACTATTTATATGACACTATCTACGCTTATCATTGCCTTTACGATTGCCGCTACGGTACTCACCTTGGTCTTTTCTAAATGGGTTAAAAAACCGGATTCATGGTTGATGTCATGGTTGCAAAATTTTTGTGGGGTTTGGTTTGTGTTTTCAGGTCTGGTTAAGGCAGTTGATCCCATGGGAACTGCTTTCAAAATGGAACAATATTTCGCTGCTTTTCAGCAAACGTTTGAGCCTACTTGGGCTAAGTTTTTAGCTCCTCTTTTTCCATTTATGGCTGACTATGCCTTATCGATTTCTATTGGTATGATTATTTTAGAGATCATGTTGGGTATTGCCTTGATTATAGGATATGCTCCAAAATGGACATCACGTATATTCTTTGCCCTGCTTATCTTCTTCACCATATTGACTGGATTTACGTACTTGACCGGATATGTTCCCTCGGATAAAAACTTTTTTGATTTTTCTGCCTGGGGTGATTATGAAAAAAACCAAATGAGGGTATCTGACTGTGGATGTTTTGGAGACTTTCTCAAATTGGATCCTAAGATTTCTTTTTTTAAGGATTTATTCTTGTTGATTCCCGGTCTTATTTTTCTAATTTATGCAAAAAGTAGGGAAGTATTGTGGACATCAAGCATTCGAAATAAAATCATGATCGGAAGTATGATCGTTACAGTATTATTCAGTTTTTACAATACGTTTATGAATGAACCTATTTGGGATTTTAGACCATTCAGAAATGGAGCTGAGATAGCTACCACACGTAAAGCCGAGCTGGATGCGGCTCAGCAATTGCAAATCGAATCGGTAGCCATTAAAAATAAGTCGAACAGTGAAGTGATTTCGATTCCTTACGCCACCTATATGAAGGAATTTAAAAAATATCCAAAGGAAGAGTGGGGTACAACGTTTAATTATGGCGAGCCCACGGTACCCAAAACGAAGATTAGTGATTTCCAAATTATGGATTTGAAAGGGGCTGATGTCACTCTTGACCTGCTAAATGCCAAGAATTATTCTTTGATGATCAACGCCTACAAAGTGCACGGCCAGGATGTATCTGAGCAAGTGTCGATTGTTGATAGCATCTTTATGGACAGTATATCAATTGTTAAAAAAGATACAGTACGAACCAGAGTATTTGTTAGAATTGATTCGTTAATATCAACCGTAGACCGGTTTGTCCCGGATGCCAAAGAAGTGGCTATCTTTAAGGACCAACTTAACCCATTGGTCCATGAACTGGCAAAAGAAGGTATCCCCACTATAGCAGTCACTGGGGGGCTCGGAGTGAGCCAGATCAATGACTTTAGCAAATCAATTGGGGCAAACTATCCAATATTGCAAGCGGATGACATTTTACTAAAGACCATCATGCGGTCCAATCCTGGCCTGATCTTGTGGCAAGATGGCAAAATCGTGAAAAAATGGCATTATAAGCATTTGCCAGAACTGGCGGACCTTAAGTCGATGGTAAAGTAATTAACGGACTGATTATTAAGCGAGTAGGACTTCACAAGTAATTAATTTTAGCATATACTTTTTTTACTTATATTTGTGTGATCAGAAGTGACGACTATAGCCCATGTTAAGCAGGAGAAATTTAAGAGTGAAAGTGATGCAGATCTTGTTTTCTAAAAACAGAGATCCTTATCTTCAGGAAGCGCATATTCCTAAAATTTTCGAGCAATCTATTCATAATTCCTTTACACTTTATGTATTTCAACTATACATGATACAATCTATCTGTAAGCAGGCGAAAAATGTTGCAGATAAGATTCAGAACAAATATCTTCCAACAGAGGGAGACAAAACCTTTGTGCCGGTTTTGTATGAAAATGAATTAATTCAAAGTCTGGTTACCAATAAAAAACTTCAAAAATTATTTGACAAATCCGGATTTGAATCTTGGGTGGATGAAGATGTACTCAAAAAAATTTATAGTGAATTTTCAAAACTAGACTGGTATAAATCGTATAGTGATAAAAATTCTGAACAAAAAAACCATCTCGAAACCTTACTGGAGCTTTATCGATATTTGCGAAAAGATACTTTATTCAACGAAATTGTTGAAGACCAACTGTATAACTGGGAAGACGATGATTCTCTCATTATAGGAGCTATCAAAAAAACACTTAAATCACTGCCCGCACCTGATGATTTTTATAAAGAGTATATGGTCACCGAATCCGAGACATTAGCATTTGGTAGATCATTGCTCCATTATGCTA
>JAYSTG010000693.1:0-6252 GCA_043719965.1 Saprospiraceae bacterium
TGCTCCTTTAAAACAAGACTATCGCAATTTTTATGGAGCTGGCATCGGTATGTCTGGTCGAGGCGAAGCTATCGCCAGAGCAGATAACTACTGTGAAATAGATCCCAATGTGGTAGATAAATATGGTATACCTGTATTACGATTTAATTACAAATGGACTGATTACGAAATCAAGCAGGCAAAACATATGCAGGATACTTTCCAGGAAATTCTTACTACACTCGGAGCCACTATTACATTTGGAATAGATTCATCATCCAATAATTGGGGACTTGCTGCACCTGGTAGAATCATTCATGAAGTAGGCACTGTGCGCATGATGGATGACCCCAAAAAAGGTCCGTTGAATAGAAACTGTCAATCATATGACTGTAAAAACCTTTTCGTAGCTGATGCAAGTTCATTTGTACAACAGGGGGATAAAAACCCTACTTGGACGATCCTGGCGCTGGCTATGCGTACTTCAGAATATATCATTGAATCTATGAAAAAGAAAGAAATATGATTCAATATGGAATCACACTAGAACAAGCCGATGATGATGGATACGGAGGCTTTGTACCTGATCTTCCTGGTTGCATCGGTATGGGAGCTGATTATGATTCAGCTTTAGAAAATACGATTGAAGCTATAAAATTTCATATTGAAGGACTTCATTTAGAGGGAATGATTGTACCTCCTCCAAATGCAAAAAGTGAAACTCTAATTTTAACCTAAAAATTGATCTTAAAATTGATACAAATGAGTATAGGACAAACTGCAAAAATCTATCATATGACCGCAGAGCGGTCAAACTGTATTAACAAGAAGCATGCTATGAAAGGCTCCGACCCCGTAGGGTGTCGAACTTTACTGAAAGGGCAGCATGACCCAAACCCATTCCAATCTTCAAAAACTTATAAAATATGAAACGACGCGATTCATTAAAAACAATAGCATTAGGAGGCATCACTGCTGCCAGTCTATTAAATGCTTGTAAGACAGAGGATAAAAAAGAAATTGCAGCATCATCTGCTCCTGATGGAAAAACACCGCCAGTAGGCCCTGCTCGGCAACCTGAAGAAATAGCGCGGTATAAAGAAGTGATATCAAAAACCTTTTTTACAAAAGAGGAGATGGCGACCATCGCTGTATTAGTTGATATTATTATACCCAAAGATGAGACCAGCGGCAGCGCTACAGAAGCTGGGGTTCCTGACTTTATAGAATTCATCGTCAAAGACCAACCCAATCATCAAGTGCCGATGCGCGGAGGGTTGAGATGGCTTGATTTGCAAAGCTTGCATCGCTATCAAAAAACTTTTAAAGACAGTACCTCCACACAACAGTTGGAATTAGTAGATCAGATCGCATATCCAGCTAAAGCGAAACCCGAAATGTCTCAAGGTGTAAGTTTTTTTAATCTCATGCGCAATCTTACAGCTACGGGGTTTTATTCTTCTGCTATGGGTGTGAAAGATCTGCAATACAAAGGCAATGTGCCCAATCAATGGGCAGGGGTCCCGGATGAAGTTTTAAAAGCACATGGCCTGGCATATACAGAAAAAGAATTAAAGGAATGTATATAGGTTTTTGTTTAATTAACTTGTTATATGGAATCCTGTAAATTTTTCGGATTTCTACTTAACGGCGAATGATTATGATCAAAACATTCAATTGGCAACATGAAAGCATTGATTAAGGCTCGCTTAACAATTGGAAACATCTCAAATACATTAAACCAAACTGACCAAAATCCTGCATCCGTTGCCTGGCCAATTATAGCATCCAATGTAACTGCCGGAAGTTGTGCACTGTATTCGTTGAATCTTTCAATCGCCTGACTTATCGCTAGCATTCTACGTTCAGACCTAATTGCTTGACCTCCACTATCATCTGAATTTCTTTCTAACCCATAAAGACGAATAGTCCTTTTAGCCTTTTCTCTTTGCTCAACTGTAAGATTGGTTTCATTGACCCTAACAATGCCTGTTAAATGTTCGAACGGAATTAAAGTGTTATTTCGATGTGGCCAATAATACTCACCCAACTTAACATCCCGATTACCTTTAATGCTATTGCAATAACCACATATTAATAATAAATTTCCCCAGTGATTTCTAATATTAATATATTTTTGGGGATTTCCTTCACATTCTTTTGGTTTAATATGCTCAACAGAAGGAATATTTAGTATTGGCATTTCACAAAAGTGACAATATCTTAAAGTTTGTTGTATTAAATATGGTTTTGCGTCACCATAATTATCAAAGATCTTCTGAGGTATTCCGGCACTATCGATCGGAACCTGCTTACTAATTGGCCGCATGCAAACTAATTTCTTTACTTACTTTCAAATAAGCTTTGTATACTGGATCATTTGTATCTACCTCTAGAATTCCATCTATAAGCTTTTTTAATGTCATATAATCGTTTTGGCTAATTTCCCCTTCTTGGCTTCCTAATTCTTCGAGCGTTTTGAGAGCTAAGTCATGTCTTCTTTCATATTCATCAGACCGCACAAGATCTACATTCATAATTTCCGTTATTACATTATTAATTGAATGCTCATAAGGCTCTAAATCTGTTACATTATCTAATGAAAATAGCTCAGAATTATCTAAACTTTGAACCACAAAAGGCGAATGTGTAGTTAAAATAAATTGCAAGCTTGGGAAAGTTTGACGCAGCGCATTTACAACTGTCTTTTGCCAAGTCGGGTGAAGATGTTGATCTATCTCATCAATTAAGACTACCCCATTACCTGTATCTAAAATATTGGGATTCGTAGGGTTTGCCATTACCAGTCTTCTGGCTATATCATGAACTAAAAGAACTAAATATTTTTCCCCCTTAGATATTTGAGACAACTTATTGTACTCACCATTTTTAGATATAAAGAACTCACCTTCGCTTTTAATTTTAAAAAATTGTTTTGGAGGTATTCTTTTATCAGGGTTGGATCTAGATATAAATAATGAATCAATATTCTCGCTTTTAAGAGCTTTTAAAAATTTCTTGAGAGCCCTTCTTGAAGTTTCAAGTTCCTTATGGCGATAAGAACCGTCCGATCTTAATCTGGTTTCATTTTCTTTATCCTCTTCTATCCTCCACCATATTGCAAATTCGTTAAACGAATATATGAGTTTATTACAAGCATTTATATAAGCGTTAATTTGAGGAATATGTATTGATAATTTTTTTAAGTATTCTGGTTGCAACCCATTAGCAGTGGTAAAGTCTTTGTCATCATTAAAATAAATAATAATAGGTATATTGCTCTTATCATCAATTGATTTTTTATAGTTCTTCAGGAAATTTTCCAATTCAGAACCGTCAAAGGTTGAATGATCCTCAATTGCTGATTTCGATAAATTATGTTCAATATAGCTCTCGTTAAAATTAAAATTTATTTTTATATCCGCTTTTGTAGCAAAAAAATTAATATCGTCTTCATTAAACCCATATTCAATTTTAAAGGCCGAGTCATTTGACCGCATTCGTCCTATAAAATGGTTTAGTTGCAAGGCGATAGCGTCAAGTATAGTAGTTTTTCCTGTTCCGTTTGATCCAATGATTACAGTCAATTTCTTATTTAATTCTAATTTGTAATCCGTGAATCTCCTGAAATTTTTTAATTCCAACTTAGTTATTAACATGAAACTGAATTTTAACCAAATATAATCATTTTTGAAGATCTTTATTTGCATTAAAGTTACATACAATTGACTATCAAGCACTTAAAGATTATTTTGACAATAAAAAGAGCCTACTATAACATAGACCTATAAAATAGTTAAAATCAATCTATCTTAGTCTTATGAAAATTATATTTATAGGTTTGATTTTGCTGTTGACTTTAGGGTTAAGTGCACAGTCCAATATGGATGATGCTACCATCACGACCATCAAGATCAATGACCACATGCATATGCTGCAATGGACTGGTGCTGGCAATATGTTATTACTTTCTGGCAAAGACGGGAATATTTTAATCGATGATCAATTTCCACAATTATCCGAAAAAATCAATAAATCTATTCAGGCTATATATCCGGGATATGTCAAGTTTTTATTTAACACTCACTTTCATGGTGACCATTCGGGAGGCAATGAAAATTTTGCAAAAATGGGCGCTACCATCTTTGCACATAAAAATGTTCGTGCCAGAATGTCTGCCGACCAGAGGATCATCAATTTTTCACAACCTCAAAAAGCTGCCCCTCAAGCTGCATGGCCAGTCATTACTTTTGAAGAAGGCCTGGATGTTCATTTGAACGGTGAAGATATGATGATCTTTCACGTAGATAATGCACATACAGATGGTGATGCATTATATTATTTTCCTAAAAGTAATGTCTTACACACTGGTGATTGTTTTATGAAAAATCGATTCCCATTCATTGATCGCAATTCGGGAGGGTCGGTTGATGGCTGGATAGCCGGGGTATCGAGAGCATTGACTATCATCGATGACGACACCGTCATCATTCCTGGGCATGGAGACCTGGCTAATAAAAAAGATTATCGAGCAGTTCGCGATGCCGTCATGAGTCTAAGAGATCTTGTAAAAAATAAAATCAAGGCAGGTTTGGACGAAGCTCAAATAAAGGCTCTAAACCTTGCTAAAGAGTACGATACTACTTTCGGAAGTGGATTTATCAAAAGTGAGTCTCTAGTGACCACTATTTATAAAGATTTAAAGGGCGAGAAATAGTTTCTGTGCATCGAAATTTATTTCGATGTTTATTTACCTTACTGCTTGATCAGCATCATTTCCAAATTCACCTTTAAAATAGTTGCGACCAATAAAGCATCTTTGATTTCTCCACGCAATAACATTTGTAGTCCAGGGATTTGATTGTTCGATCATAGAACAAATCTACTACTGGATCGCTTCTAATCCATTATTTTTGTAACTATGGATCTAAAATTACTGACCAATCGTCCATCCTACAATATTCATCCTGAAAGTAAATCTATCATTCGATTTCACGATTGTGATCCTTATCGACACTTGAACCAATCCGAATATCTTAATTATTTTGTAGATGCACGTGAAGATCATTTAAGGGAACATTATGGATTGGATGTATACCAATTTGGCCTGGAGAATGGCCATGGATGGATGGTCGTTAAAAATCAGATAGCTTACCTGCGCCAAGTTATGGCTCATGAAGTCGTGACCATACAAACCCATTTAATTGGATTAGATTCGAGTAATATCCAAGTGGAAATGTTGATGTGGGATGAACTAAAAACAAAACCAAAAGCACTCTTATGGGGTTCTTTTACTTATGTAAATTTAAAAGAAGGGAAGCGGGCCTTACATCCTGATGAGTTGATTGCGTTTCTTTCAAAATTAAAGTGGGATGGACCAGCTGGTTTATCTTTTGATGAACGAATCAGCGATCTCTATACCATCGGCAAAACAAAATAAATACTCTTACCCAAAGATGATTCGAATCATAGACTCAATATTGGTTTTCGGATCAAAATAAGCATCCAATACGTGTGTTCTGGCTTCAATGTGTGAGGTATCGAATGTCAAATTCCTTAATGGCTCGATTTTGATCTTCCAGTTGTCTTCACCTGACGCTGCAAAATTAAGCACAGGTCTTAACTCGCCGAACGACTTCATGTTTTCGCTGGTAAGGATATGTCTGCCCTTAGTAATAGATTCTAATACTTTCATTTTATAACCACTGGTTTGGCTGAATGGCGCCAAAATGATATGAGCCTCTGTTATTAATTTATTCATTTCATCCTGCGCGGGTGATATATACAATCTTACCATGGGATTAGTTTGTATGCTTTTGATCAACTTTCGAGAAGGTCTATTTCCTGCCACCACTAAAGGCAAGGTCAGCTTGCAAAATACTTTTTCTATCAAAAACAAAGCGGCTTTTTCATTTTCCAGAATAGACAAATCACCATGATACAAGGCATAATCACCCCGACCAGCCTTACTTGTAACCGTAGTATCTATACATGGAGGTATCCAAGTAGTACGATAGCCTTTATGTTCAAAAGAATGATGTTCCACCGTTGATATTGAAAAAACACGATGCGCTTTACTTAAAACGGAAGACTCTAGTTTTAATGCTTTAGCCGATTCATACTGATAATACCATTTTTTCAATAAATTATTCTCGATGGTGGCAAGGTGAGCATAATAATTCGATTCAATATTGTGCATCCGTATAAATTTTTTCCTGCCCTCCAATTGCACATCATTAAAATGAAAGGTAGTGTGTAAGCCTTCAAACAATA
>JAYSTG010000694.1:0-2398 GCA_043719965.1 Saprospiraceae bacterium
TTTTCTTCTGGACTCTGATCTAGGAGATTGCCGAAGTCCAATATTTTACAATTTTGAAAAGGAAAAGCAAGTTTAAATAGTTCTTTTCTGATCAAATCCGAACTTTCATCGGCCCCTAAAAATGCCAAATGCGGATAATTTAATATATTATCTGTTGAATTAATATTCGTTACGTAATCTCCAAATTTGCCTTTATAACCTAAAGTTGAAATAAGAGAGGACTTGGTCCAGTTTTTAAGCATTTTAATTTTTAATTTAGTTCCAATTCTGGATAAAAAGCAATAATCATTTTTGATTAACTATTTTAGTGTAAAATTAATTAATTCCATTAATTTTGATCCTAATACCAAAATACCTCATTTTTTACATTGAACTCATGATTTAAAATTATTTACCTAACTATGTCAAAAATTCACCTAGTATTTGTAGTATTAACATTTTGTCTTGTTCAGCTTCATGCTCAGAATGATACATGGACTGCCCCTAAGGTCACCGATGAAATGACCCTTAGTCCAGAGCAAAATAAAAAGTGGAGGATGGGAGAAGGTAAATATGCCGCAAAACCTAGAAGTATGTGGGAATTGGGCATTCATACCGGCCATTTTTTTACTGACGGTGATGTGGACCCTACACAACCTGGTGGCTATGGAGTTGGTTTACATCTTCGCAAAGCCATTCATTATGTTTTTTCTTTAAGGGGAGATGTTTATTTCGCACGAACCAAAGGGTTAGATCCGCAATTTACAAATCAAGCCACCGCAGCAAGAGATTTGGAAGAAACTACAGCAAGAGGTAAACATGGAGGAATCTACCGAAACTTCAGAATGTCCAATTTAGTATTTGATTTAAATGGTATTGTAAATGTGGGAAACCTATTGTTTCATAAAGAACGCAATAAATGGAACTGGTATTTATTTTTAGGGGCTGGGTTCGATATGAATAGAACAAAAATTGATGCATTAAATAGCGCTGGAGCAGCATATGACTTTTCAAGTGTAACTGGCAATGTCGATATTCAAGGAGATAGAAAAGAAATTAAAAAGCAGGTCAGGAATATTTTAGATGGTACTTACGAGACGGAGGCTAGGAAAAAACGAGCTATCTTTCGAATAGGAGATAAAACTAATATACATGCGTTATTTTCATTTGGTACTGGTGTATCCAGAAAAATAAATAAGAGAATCAACATCAGTCTCGAACATCAATTGATCACATCGGATAATGATTTATTGGATGGTTTTGTTTATAGGACTCCGGATGATCAATCCAACAATAATGACAATTCACACTATACATCGGTACGCCTTGGTATCAATATGGGGAATTTTGATAAAAAAACTGAACCTTTGTATTGGTTGAACCCATTAGATGGAGTATTGAATGATGTAGCTGATCTCAAACAACGACCAGTGCTCGATCTTACGGATTCCGATGGCGATGGTGTCATAGACATGATCGATCAAGAAAAAAATTCTCCAGTAGGAGCAGTGGTGGACTCCAAAGGGGTCAGCCTAGATAGTGATAAAGATGGCGTACCAAATCATTTGGATAAGGAGCCATATTCTCCTCCAGGCTTTAATGTAGATGGTGCCGGTATAGCACAGCAGGAGAAAGAAAAAAACATTACTGAAGATGATGTCGTAAATCTTATCAATCAAAGAGTTAGCAATATCAAGACAGATTGGTTTTTACCGATGGTACATTTTGACCTTGATAAATATTATATCAAATCAGAATTCTATGGCCAATTACATCACGTGGCCACTGTGATGAAATCACACCCTGAAATTAAGGTGGTAGCTTCAGGCCATACAGATGTTCGACAATCGAATGATTATAATAAAGTACTGGCATACAAACGTGCTGATGCAGCTATAAACTATATTGTTTCCAAATATGGAATATCCAGAGATCGTTTTTTGATCCAATACGGGGGTGAAGAGCTTCCTATGGTTGGCAATTTACCGGATAGTCATAATATTCCTAAAAAAATAGAAATGGATCAATATATTAATCGTAGAGTGGAATTTAAAGTAGCAACTTCTACAGATCGAAATATGGAAAGACCAGCAGGACCAGAGGTAGGTAAAAATACTCCTGGCTCATCAAGAGTTGGCTCGAAATATAGCGGTAACGTAAATTCTGGATATTGAGTTAAAACTGAAGATATTTAAGAAGGACCTCTTTCCCGAAGAAATTCGGGACAAGCAAGCGCTCCATAAAAAATAGTATCCATAAGTGCCAGAACAGCTTATCGATTGATAGTATTTGAAAAAAAGAGGAGCATATCGGTCCCGATCGCTATCGGGACGAACCGACGACCTCTTTCCCGAAGAAATTCGGGACAAGCAATCGCTCCATAAAAAATAGTATTCATAAGTGCCAGAACAGCTTATCG
>JAYSTG010000008.1:0-2357 GCA_043719965.1 Saprospiraceae bacterium
TTGGCGCCGATGCCAACAGCCTCTACCTCCCAGATCCTGGGCAATAATGAGTGCTTCGAGCCTTACACTTCTAATATCTATACTCGCCGCACGCTCTCAGGAGAGTATGTGGTCGTAAACAAACACTTGCTCAATGATCTTGTCAATCTTGGCTTATGGACTAAAGAGATTCGGGAACAAATCATTGCATCTAATGGGTCTATCCAGCATATCATGCAGATCCCGGCACCGATACGGGAGTTGTACAAGACCGCTTGGGAGCTTAGCCAGAAAGTCCTTATCGATATGTCTGCCGATCGTGGCGCCTTCATCTGCCAGAGCCAGAGTCTAAATCTTTTTGTAGAAAACGCCAATTTCGCCAAGCTATCTTCCATGCATTTCTATGGTTGGAGCAAAGGGCTTAAGACCGGGATGTACTATTTGCGCAGCAAGTCAGCTGTAGATCCGATCAAATTCACCCTCAGCGAAGAATATCAGAAAAAATACGTAACCAAAGAGCCCGATCAGAAGATGACGGTGAGTGATCTGGCACCACTTGATATGCCAGTAGTCGCCTCTCGGCCTATGGGGTTACCGTCGATAGCGCCTAAGGAGACAGTCGATGCTATGATGTCAGAGCCGATTATGGCAGTAGGAGTGCAAGCTTGTAGTATTGATAATCCGGATTGTGAAGCTTGTAGTGCGTAGGGTAGGGGGAAATAAAATATAAAGAAATATATCTACACGAGTTCAATCTCGGTTTCAATACCTTATATAGACTAAATCAAGTCATGAAAATGGGACCATTACTTTTGAAATTCTAAGCAGGGAGTGGTGTGTTCGATAGGAAGTTTACAACCTAGTTAAAAGCTACACATGTTATGAAAGACATTGTTGTAAACTAGACAAAAAAACCAACATTCAAAAATATTTTAGTTACTTCTTACCACTAAAATCCATTCTAGAATGCAGTACCCTCATCACAATAATAGATGCCTTGTCATGGATCTCGTAAATCAATAGATGTTCGCCCACTGGATATGCCAATCGACCATGACCAACATCCCTTCTGATATATCCTGCGTCCGGGACTGTTGATAAAAAATGAAGAGCTTCGTTAAGGTGATTAACGTGGTTATTCATTTGCGTCGACCCATATTTTTGAATGAGATATACGAGCATACCGGCAATATCGTTTTCTGCAACTTCGGCTAGAACTACTTTCATGGCTTGAGATAAGCTGGCACTTTATACTTAACCTTGGCCATTTTTTTCGCTTTTGAAAAGATTTTATCGAGAGACTCCTTTGTCACTTCTATTAAAGGGCGATTGCGAGCACTTTCTATTCCTTCATCAAGTAATGCCCGGATATGTGCTATGCGATTATTCTCTGCCTCTGCCATCTTAGCCCGGAGGGAATCTCGGATCACTTCTGTAGCAGTACCAAAGTATCCGGTATCGATCTGACTTTGGATGAAGTCATCATATGGTTTGCCGAGTTTTATCCGTTGCATAAGCTATATTTTGCACCTAAATGTATATATTAATGCATAAATTAGCAAATTCTACATCAAAGTTGGATCAATATGATCAAATCTATTTAGTCACCCTAGTCAATATATCTTTTTCTCAGTGTTCATAGCTTTTATATGTTTATAAAAACCAGTACATTGAATGGTGGAAATTATATTACTCGCCATCGTATTACTAGCATTGGCTTTTGCAGGCATTGCCATAAAAATATTAGTGAAAAAAGATGGAAAATTTGCAGGCACTTGCAGTAGCAGTAATCCCTTATTTCAAAATGATGGTGGGGCCTGCAGCATCTGTGGAGCTAAGCCTGCGGAAAAATGCAAATCCTAAATTGATGCCTATAAACTTATTTTGAAGCACCATTCTATGGGTTATTGGTGGTCTTCCGGCACTGCTTTGATCCATTTTTTTAAACTTTCCGAAGCATATGTTTTCCAATTCCCCTGATCATCGTAGATAAAATAGACTTCTAAGCTAAGATCTTTATGCTCAGATAAAAATTGTTTTGATTTTTCCAATCCCATGACCATAAAAGCTGTAGCATAAGCATCCGCAGTGATAGCGTCCTTGGCCAGTACGGATGAACTCAATAGATTTTGTTTTGCGGGATATCCTGTCCTTGGATCTATAATATGAGAATACTTTTGCCCATCTACTTCATAAAACTTTCTATAGTTGCCAGAAGTAGCTAAAGCTTTATCCCTTAAATTTATTATAGCCGCTAATTTTCGTTGATCGGGTGAGTTTTCGATGGGTTGATCAATACCTACTTTCCAGTTTTCATTTTTCTTTTTTCCGGATGCTCGTAATTCACCCCCCAGTTCTACTAGATAATTTTTTATCCC
>JAYSTG010000071.1:0-5604 GCA_043719965.1 Saprospiraceae bacterium
TAATGGCCAGTGTAATGTAATGATTTTTTAGGTTATTGCTAAGGCTTATAGCCTGATTTACAAAAGTGACATAATTATCGTCAGCATCAGCCTGAAAATTATTGTAATATCCTTGCCCATGTCCACAACAAATGCCATCTCCATAGGAGTCTATTATCACAAAGCTATAATTCTGACCAGCAGTAAGGCATACTGTTAAATTCAATAACTGTCCAACTACTGAATATGGGCCACCTGAATAAATTACTGAACCACCACTATTGCGTAACTCCCATCTGGTCTCTCCAGGATAGTTATCCAATTTAAGATTTAAAGTTGCATTGAGACAATTGCTTGTCGGAGTGCATGCAGCACATGATCCGCCACAGTCTATTCCTGTCTCGTTCCCGTTTTGTATTCCGTCAGTACAAGATGGTGTACTACCACCGCCACAATCAAAACAGAACGAATGGAATTGGGAAGTAGCAAACTGACCGCCACTGGCATATGTAGTGGAATTATAATACAATTTGTATCCACCTTGCCCATAAAGGCAACACATACCATCACCGTAGGAATCCTTCATGGTAAAGGTATAATTTTGACTAGAATATAGGCAGACCGTAATATTTAAAGTTTGAGAATTACTACCAGGATAAGTGCCACCACTGGCGATAATTACATTATTAGCGCTCCTTATTTCCCAGGAAGATTCCTGAGGGAAATTATCCAGCTTTAATTCAAGAGTAGCATTTTTACAAGCTTGACTGTATACATGATAACTCACCATTGAAAATATAAAAAATAATATCTGTTTCATGACTAGATGAATTTAAAGTTTAATAAATTTTGCAGGCTTATTGGATTTATTACATTTTACGATATAGATTCCAGGGCTGAGGCTAGCAATATCAATGTGAATTGGATTAAGTCTACCAACTTTTTTTGTTACAATAAGTCTCCCGTATGTATCTAACACTTGAACATTTATCTCCTCTATTATTTCCTTATCTGAAGTTATTTTTATATCCAAAGTTCCATTAAATACAGGGTTGGTAAGTATAGTCAACAATAAACTCTCTTGCATCCGAGATTCTAATGCTGTGTACTTCTCAGACTTCAAGAAAGAATAATTAGAAATAGACTTCACATTTCGTTCTATCCCATAGTTCATTGTGCCATCCTTGAATACAAATGGTTTTTCCTGTACTTCTGTGATCTTTTCAAGAAAATAATCACCATTGGGCATTGAGTTGTATTTCATGGAAGCAGCATGAGGCCTTTCTAGTTTTTTGCCATCCCTTTTCTTGGTAATAAATTGTTTGATAAACTTTTCCGGTATATTTCTATAGATTAGGGAGTCATATTCTACTTCTTCAGCAGTAGCTGATACCTTTTTGATTTTACCATTTGCTTTCAGTATTTCTTGTTTTTCAAAAGGAGTCAATTCCGAAAAACTTACATTCTGAAATCGACCATTGTCTTTTACTTTTTTCTCATAGTCTTTGTATTCTTTTTTTTGCTTTTCATCTAATAATGTAGAGGATAACAATTTTCCATCTGCATCGAAGGATTCTAATTTATCATTATAAATAATAGTCCTCTCCGTATAGTTTATCCATTTCTCCACATGACTTGGTCTTTCGTATATAATGGTAGACTGTACAATACCATTTTTATCTAAAGTATTAGTAAAATGTTTGATTTCGTGTTTGGGTACTACTACATCCTTGTCGTGCGGCGATAAATATTCTGGTCTAAGATGCTTGGGGATGGAAGTGTGTGTAGTCTCAAGGATTGTATATTGTTCTACCAAATCATAGTCATTTGGGTTAAGATTCTTTGGGCTTTTATGGGTAGGAGTATTATTAGTCTGTGCACCAATAAACCATACGCAGAGGCACATCAATAACGTAATTGGATAAGTTTTCATTTTATGATATTTTAAGTGAATGTGATATATAGGCATTAAAATAGTATTTTAGAGTTAATAGGATAATCAACTAATAAATTGAATTTATAATTATTACCAATACCTTTTGTCTCGACCACTACAAGAAGTCATGAACAAAAAGAAATAAAAAAATCGCACAATTCAATCCTTATTCACTTCAAGTATCTCTGCTCAAAAAAAAAACTTACCGCTTCCAACACACATTCGAGGATTCCATTCATTTCTATTTACTCCTTGGACTTTTTTTATTGAGCTTTTTTGTATATATGCAAAGATAATATTATAACTCACAAAAGTCAATAGGCAAAAGTGTTTTTGTTGTTTATTCAGGTGCTTTTTAAAGATTTAACCTCTAAATATTCCTTCATACCGATAATTATTTTTCTCGGAACATAGTTTTAGCTTAAATTTATCTTCTATAAACAATCCTCAATTTATTAAAGTAAAATTAATTGAAGCCTATAGTCCAGATTTCACTAGATATCATTGACCTGAGGGAAGCTTTGGAGACAGCTGCTATGGCCTTGCGAGCCGGTGTAGATTGGTTAGAAGCAGGAACTCCATTTATATTAGCGGAAGGTCTGCATGGTGTAAAAAAATTACGAGAAACATTCCCTGGCATACCTATCGTAGCAGACTTAAAAACTATGGATGGTGGTTACCTTGAAGCGGAAATGATGGCCAAAGCCGGAGCCACACATGTAGTCGTCATGGCACGAGCTCATGAAGAAACTATACGATGCGTAGTCAAAGCCGGAAAAGACTTTGGTATCAAAGTGATGGGTGATACTCTGGGATGTCCTGATATGATCGATGGAGCGAAATGGCTCGAAGACCTGGGATGTGATTTTATAGTACATCATATCGGCTATGACGAACGAAGAGGTATAGCTGCCAGAGGCCTGCGCATGCCGAGCCCATTGGATCAGCTGCGACAGGTGGTAAGCGCCGTCTCTATCCCTGTACAAGCAGTAGGTGGATTAAGCCTTGAGCAAGCCATACTATGTCCGTCCTATGGAGCTCCTCTCGTCGTACTGGGCGCCCCTCTCATTATAGATGCTGATGCATTCAAGACATCTCAAGGTGACCTTGAATCATCTCTAAGATTGATTTGCGAAAAAATTCATGCCTACGGTTATTAGTACTTAATCAGAAAAAAAAATTATGAAATCAGCAGCTGTCGTCAATTTTTCACCTATACAAGGATCTGTAGAGATAAGAGAAGTCATCAGACCGATCATTAATGAAAATGAAGTACTCCTCGAAGTAGTCAATGTCGGGGTATGTGGAAGCGATCTGCATCAGTGGACCTCTGACCATAGTTGGCCGGTAAATTATCCTATTGTTTTAGGTCATGAATTCGGTGGTCATATCATAGAAATAGGTAGTCAAGTGACGCAATGGAAAGAAGGCGACCGGGTGGTGAGTGAAACCGCAGCCATCATCGATACTAGTAATCCCATGTCCAAGATAGGATTATACAATCTGGATCCGACACGCCAAGGTTTTGGATACGGCGTGGATGGAGCTATGACTCGATATGTAAAAGTACCGGCAAGATGTTTGCATAAAGTGCCGGATCAGCTAGGTTTTGAAGAGGCCTGTTTGACAGAGCCTTGTTGCGTAGCTTTTAATGCAGTGATAGAAAATAGTCGGATCAAACCTGGTGATAGAGTATTGGTATTGGGCCCGGGCACTATCGGCATCCTATGTGCTGCTATGGCTAAATTATGTGGCGCGGAAGTAGCCGTAGTAGGATTAGAGAGTGATGCTTACAGATTATCGGTTGCCAAAAAACATTATGCTTGTGAAATCATTTCGGGTGATGCTACTGCATGGGCTACACAAAGAGATGGATTGGGAGCCGATGTGATCATAGATGCAGCTGGAATCAGTGCCACCTTGAGTTTGGCATTACAATGGGTACGACCCAAAGGGCAGATCACCAAAGTAGGATGGGGACCTCAACCTCAAAATTTTTCTTTGGATCCGTTGGTGCAAAAAAATGTCACTTTGCAAGGTAGTTTTAGCCACAATTGGCCGATCTGGGAAAGAGTGATCGCCATGTTAGCTAGTGGACAATTAGATGTAAAACCTATCATCGGTGGAGTATGGCCAGTAACGGAATGGCACAAAGCATTTGAAAAAATGCACGCTCGTCAAGTCATCAAAAGTGTCCTAAGACCAGTTTAAAAATATATTCCACCATTTTACAAAACACTCATGCGACTATTACATAAAGTCATTCTGGTCACGGGGAGTACGACGGGTATAGGGAAAGCTATAGCTATCAGATGCGTACGTGAAGGAGCGAGCGTGATCATCCATGGACTGGAGCAAGATTTAGGTGAGTCGGTGATGGAAGAATTGCCCAAAGACAAAGCCTCGCTGATCATAGAAGATTTGGAACACGAAGGAGTTGCTACGCGCCTGGTGGAACATGCCATCTCTAGATTTGGAAGATTAGATGCTATAGTCAATAATGCAGCCAAAGTAATTTCATCCAATATCCATACTACTGACCTTTCATTATTTAGAAAAGTTATAGAGGTCAATACTTTGGCTCCATTTGCTTTAATTCAAGCCGCCTTACCTTTTCTTTCCAAAACTAAAGGATGCGTACTTAATATAGGATCAGTAAATGCTTACAGTGGTGAAGCTGATTTATTAGCTTATAGTGTTTCCAAAGGAGCATTGATGACTTTGACACGCAATCTTGGAGATACCCTTCATCGGGAGTATGGAGTGCGAGTCAATCAAATCAATCCGGGTTGGGTGCTTACCGAAAACGAAGCTAAACGAAAACACGATCAAGGATTATCAGCAGAATGGTATAAAGATATTCCATCGGTATATGCTCCTGCAGGCAGAATCTTGAGACCGGAAGAGATAGCAGCGGCGGCCGTCTATTGGCTTGCTGATGAAAGTGGTCCGATCAGTGGACAAGTAGTCGACTTGGAACAACATCCATTTATAGGTCGAAATTCCCCAAAAGACTCCACCACTATACCTCATCACCCAACAGCTTCCTGATTTTTATCTATGCCCAGATTAGCAGCCTTTCCCAAAGCTTTTATGCATGCCTTATGCAAGGACGGTACTATGAAATTATCTGATTGGATCATATTAGCATCCAAGCTCGATATCGATGGATTGGAATGGTATGCAGGGTTTTTAGAGATGCAAGATGAACGAAACTGGGCAACCTATAGACAACAGGTAGAAGCTAATGGTAAAGTGATCCCAATGATGTGTTGCTCGCCTGATTTTACACATCCAGATATCCATTTTAGAGCAAATGAAATAAACAAACAAAAGCGATGGATAGACATGACCTTTGCACTCGGCGGTTCATATTGTAGAGTGCTATCAGGACAGCGCAGACCTGAACTCACCAATGAACAAGGCATAACATTCGCTGCAGAATGTATCCAAGCATGTTTGCCCTATGCTCAAGATCATGGTATTACGCTGATACTTGAAAATCATTACAAAGATGATTTCTGGCAGTATCCTGAGTTTGTGCAAAAAATGGATGAGTTTTGTAAACTGGTCGATGCTATTCATCACCCCAATTTTGGTGTCAATTATGATCCAAGCAATACCTATCTGGCTGGGGAAGATCCTCTCGAATTATTGTATAAGATTTCAGATCGTGTAGTCACGATGCA
>JAYSTG010000072.1:0-2171 GCA_043719965.1 Saprospiraceae bacterium
GTATATCGCAATGAGACGGTTTCAGCCAGATCACATTGCCAGTTTCATCAAGTGGAGGGACTTTATATCGATGAAGGCGTTTCATTTGCTGATATGAAACAAACCTTGCTTTATTATGCACGTGAACAATATGGCCCGGATGTCAAGATCAGATTAAGGCCTTCTTTCTTCCCTTTCACTGAACCGAGTGCAGAAATGGATGTGTACTATGGATTAGCCGATGAGACCGCTCACCGTATTACTAAAGGCACGGGTTGGTTAGAAATCCTGGGTTGTGGTATGGTAGATCCCGCTGTACTCGATAATTGTGGTATTGACTCCACCATGTATTCAGGCTTTGCTTTTGGTATGGGTATTGAACGACAAGTATTGCTCAAATATGGAGTGCCGGATATCCGCATGCTGTTCGAGAATGATGTACGATTTTTGAAGCAGTTTAGTACCTTGTAAACTTATCTGCTATTGCAAGCCGATCATTAAGATCAGTTCTCAAGATCAAGCACGATGCTCAAATTCGACTTTAAAATTTCTATTAACTGAGCCGGCAACATACCTAAACATTTTTTTATTCTTTTATTATCGATAGCTCTTATTTGATCTATCAGGATATCAGATGGTTCATCCAAACCACACGAATGACTAGGGAGATGCACTCTTAGTAATTTGCTTTCTAATACTATATTTGAACTTATCGGGCAAATTATAGTGGACTTCGGGTCCAGGCCGTTCAATAGATCACTTTGAATGATTACAACAGGTCTTATCTTACCCGGTTCACTGCCATATGCCGATTCTAAATTGGCGGACCAGATTTCAAATTGCTTCATAGGTCATCTGGTAAAGATTCCATTTCTTCGAGAACTTCTCTCGAACTATGTTCTATCAAGATTAATTCTTTTTTAAGCTGTTCTTTAATTTTCTCCCTCTTTTTAAGGTTATTGTAATACTCCAGGGCTTCATTAATATATTGATTTCTGGAAGTGTCCAAGCTCTTTACTATCTTATTGGTGTCCTCAAAAATATGATCATCTAACTTTAATGAAACTGGGATTGACATGATTACTATTTTATTTTTGTGTTACAAAATTAATATATTTTTTGAAATACCTTTTAGATATCATTTTTGTATTTATAGCGATTCAGCCACTTAATTATATTATTTTATTTTTGTGTGCGTTTTCTGCAAAAATATAGCACTTGGCAATTCAATCATATGACTAAACCCTCCCTGCCCAAAGGTACCCGCGACTTCCTTCCTCTTGAAGTGATGAGACGGAAATATATGTTCGGCATCCTAGAACAAGTATTTCTTCGACATGGTTACGTGCCTATAGAAACTCCTTCACTTGAGCTCATGCAGACCCTCACCGGAAAGTATGGCGAAGAAGGAGACCGACTTTTATTTAAAATCCTAAATAGTGGTAATTTTCTTGAAGAAGCAGATACTCTAACATT
Source organism: Saprospiraceae bacterium (assembly GCA_043719965.1). Taxonomy (GTDB): domain Bacteria; phylum Bacteroidota; class Bacteroidia; order Chitinophagales; family Saprospiraceae; genus JADJLQ01. The sequence continues at coordinate 1,456 of JAYSTG010000072.1, forward strand.
ACAGACCAAAGACTCAACCAAATTAGCTGCTAGTATCGCCAAACGAGGACTTCGATACGACCTGACAGTTCCTTTTGCCCGCTTTGTGGTGATGAATCGAGAAAAAATTAATTTTCCCTTCAAGCGATATCAGATCCAACCCGTATGGCGCGCAGACCGACCGCAGAAGGGACGCTATCAGGAATTTTATCAATGCGATTGTGATGTAGTAGGATCCAAATCTTTATTGTACGAAGCGGATTTGATTTCTATTTATTCAGAAGCCTTCACCTTATTGGGTATAGATGTTTCGATCCGAATTAATCATCGAGGCATCTTAGCAGGCATTGCAGAGGCTGCTGATATTGCAGATAAATTTATCGATATGACCATTTGCATTGACAAATTAGATAAAATCGGCGCAGCGAAAGTCAAAGAAGAAATGATCAAAAGACAGATTGCTGATGCTGCTGCTGATATGGTATTACAATTAATCCATGCGAAATCTTTAGATGAACTAAGGAAGCCATTGAATGCTACAGGCTCTGGTTCGCAAGGTATTCAAGATCTAGATAAAATATTTTCCACCACCCCTGTGTATGATTTAAAACAAGATCTGGTATTTGATCCTACCTTAGCGAGAGGATTAAGTTACTATACTGGGTTCATTACCGAAGTAGTTGCTAAAAACACAGAAATGGGTAGCCTTGGAGGCGGCGGTCGATATGACAATCTCA
>JAYSTG010000073.1:0-5603 GCA_043719965.1 Saprospiraceae bacterium
AGCTAATGTCAGGACTACTGCAGCAGCTCGTACGAGTATGAATAAAGCACTGGGTGTGGCCTTCGCAGGAGGCTCCGTGATGGGTATGGGAGTGGTCGGATTGGGAGTCTTAGGATTGGGATCTTTATTTCTCATATACAATAATATTGGTTGGGATATTAATAAGGTTATCACAGTGATTACTGGCTTTTCATTCGGTGCCTCATCTATTGCATTGTTTGCTCGAGTAGGTGGTGGGATCTATACGAAAGCTGCGGATGTCGGAGCCGACCTGGTGGGTAAAGTGGAGGCGGGTATACCTGAGGATCACCCATTGAATCCAGCAACCATCGCTGATAATGTAGGTGATAATGTAGGTGATGTTGCAGGTATGGGGGCAGATTTATTTGAGTCATATGTCGGATCTATAGTAGGAACTATGGTATTAGGTGCTACTTACATAGGAATCGCGGGATTTGAAAATACCAATAGTTTTAATGGACTGAATGCCGTTTTACTACCTCTAGTATTATCAGGGGTTGGCATATTGACCTCCATCATGGGTACCTTCTTTGTGACAACAAAAGAAGGAGGTAATCCACAAAAAGCATTAAATATGGGAGTCAATTTATCTAGTTTGATCATGTTAGTATTGACTTATTTTATCGTAATATGGATGATGCCAGCAGCCTGGGATTTTGGAGGTGTTACTTACCATAGTTCAGGGATTTTCTTGGCAGTTTTAATTGGCCTGGTTTCAGGTGTTGCTATCGGATATGTTACCGAATATTACACCGGTACTGGATATAAACCAGTCACTTCTATAGTCAATCAAAGTATTACTGGAACAGCTACTAACCTGATCGCAGGTCTAGGCGTAGGTATGCAGTCTACCGCTATACCTACTCTTATATTAGCTGCTGCAATCATTGGTTCACATCATTTTGCAGGGTTATATGGCATTGCCATTGCTGCGGTCGGTATGCTTTCAAATACAGGCATTCAATTGGCAGTAGATGCCTATGGCCCGATATCGGATAATGCAGGAGGTATAGCTGAAATGGCAGAGTTACCCAAGGAAGTAAGGCAACGTACAGATACCCTTGATGCAGTGGGTAATACTACAGCTGCTATCGGTAAAGGGTTTGCAATAGCTTCTGCTGCATTGACTGCATTGGCTTTGTTTGCAGCTTTTATGAGTAGCGCAAAAATGACTGCAATTGATATCTCTAGACCCATGGTTATCTCAGGTTTATTTTTAGGATCCATGCTTCCTTTTTTATTCTCTTCTATGGCCATGAGTGCCGTAGGTAAAGCAGCTATGGAAATGATACAGGAAGTACGAAGACAGTTTGCAGAGATTCCTGCACTGAAAGCTGCACTTGAAGTGATGAAACGTAATGAGGGTAAAGAAATGGAAACCTGGTCTGATGCAGACAAACATACCTTTGAAGCTGCTGAAGGAAAACCAGAGTATGGCAAATGTGTAGAGATTTCCACCAATGCTGCGGTGAAACAAATGATTTTACCTGGTATGTTAGCAGTCTTGGCTCCATTAATTATAGGATTTGGATTTGGTAAAGAAATGCTTGGAGGATTGTTGGCGGGTGTGACCGTAAGCGGTGTATTGATGGCTATCTTCCAATCTAATGCAGGGGGAGCATGGGACAATGCTAAGAAAACATTTGAAAGTGGTGTAGTTATTCAAGGTAAAACTTATTATAAAGGGTCAGATCCACATAAAGCCGCTGTCGTCGGAGATACTGTAGGAGATCCATTCAAAGATACTTGCGGCCCATCTTTGAATATCTTATTAAAATTGATATCTGTAATCGCATTGGTGATAGCACCATTTTTGTAAGACCTTTAAACCCAAAAAATTCAATAGAATTTTTTGCCCGAAGGGTCTGATGGCTCCTATAGTCGTATCAGATCCGATGATTAATATCGAGTCTGACGACTCAGACGAGCGGCAAAGCCTATCAGATCCCGACGATTAAAAAATATCGGGATACTGATAGAATCATCAGCACTCCGTCAGAGATGCTGACAGCATCGTCAGTCAGCTGATGAAAATTATTTTTCGAGAGCAAATAGCTTTATCAGAGTTTAGATACTCTATTATTTGATTTGCAGGGTCAAATTCTTTATCGTTGGTGATAGGAAATAGTTTTATATTTTATTTCATTTTGTTAGATTGTATGATTATCTTTAATTTTATCATATTCGGCATGGCTACCAAGAAATCTGATGTGCACGGTATGGAACTTATATTTAAACAAAGCCCTATATTTATTGGGAGCAATATAAAACACAATTCTTCCATTGCCGGTGATATCGGCACTTGAGTAAATTCTGATTTGAAAAGATATGGATAGTTCCACAAATGTGGAAGTTTATTGTTAGTCGACGGTAATGGCAAGGCTGAGCTAAGGCAAACCTGCGAGCCGCCTGAATGACGAAGTAAGGCAGGGTCTTACACGTAACTGTGTGATGGTCTTGTAGGATTGCCTTAGCGAAAGATCCAGCAGGCGATCTTGCAGGTTTGCTCGACCAGGTTTACATCACCTTATTTCATTTTATTCTTTCAATACCTTTAGTTTTTAACCTTTCTTATTAGTACATTCGCTTTGAATAAACTATACTTTAAAATGAAAGTAAATCAAATAATCGGCCTATTGTTCGGTGTCTTATTTTTGGTCAATTCGACATTGGCTCAACAAATCACTAAAGAAGAATTACTCTTCCTTACACCACATTGGAAAGGGGATCGATTCGCAGATGGTAGACCCAAAGTCCCTGATGCTATCTTGCAACGGATGAAACTAGTGACCCTTGAAGAAGCGTGGGCCACGCTTAGGAACGAAAACTTTAAGTATCAATATGATGATCAATGGCAAATGATCAATCCGGACAGTGTCCTAGTAGGTCGTGCGCTCACTGCTACTTTTATGCCCGGAAGGCCTGATATACAACGTGTCATCGATGATAGAGGTCACCATAAAGATGGTCGAATAAAATCTCAAAATTCATGGCCTATCGATATGCTAGTCAAAGGAGATGTCTATGTAGTGGATCAGTTCGGCGCTCACGAAGATGGCCCTACTGTGGGAGACAACCTTGGTAATTCAATTTTTACTAAATCCGGCAACGGCATCGTATATAATGGAGCGATCAGAGATATTAATGGTCTAAAAGAAATGGGAGGGTTCACTTCTTTTTTTAGATCGTATCATCCATCGCATCATTTAAACAATGCAGATGGAGCTTTAAATACGACCTTAGTGGCCATCAATACCCCTACTCGAATAGGGAAAGCCACAGTCTTGCCAGGTGATGTCGTTTTAGGCCGTGATGGCGGAGTAATCTTCGTACCACCACACTTAGCGGAGAAAGTAGTCAAGACTTCTGAAGTAGTGCGATTGCGAGATCTATTTGGCCATCAAAGGCTCAGAGAGCAAAAGTATACTCCTGGACAGATCGATACGCGATGGTCGGCAGATATCGAAAAAGATTTTTCTCAATGGTTGACCTTGCATATTGATAAATTACCGGTGCCCAAAGAACAAATCCAGGAAATATTAAAGTTGAGAACCTGGTAAAATTTATAAATTTTAGAAGTAGGATTTTTTTAATAAATAACTAGAATGAAAAATAATAGAAGGGATTTTTTAGCCAAAAGTATTGCTGGTGTAACTGCCACAGGATTAGCGCTCAATCCGGCTTTGAGTTTTGGCAACTCATTTACGAACGCTGTCCGGGCCAATGAACAATACTCTATGCCCAGTGATATCAAGATCACTTCAGTCAAATGTGGGTATATTCGGAATGGACACAGCTTATTTGTAAAAATATATACCGATCAGGAAGTTTGGGGCTGTGGTGAAGGCGTGGATGCTACCCCCGGCACCTATCATCTGGTAAAAATGATGGGAGAACGATTAAAAGGTAAAAGTCCGTTGAATGTCCATCGCTTGTTTGAAGATATCCGTAAGTCGGGATTTTTTGAAGGAGCTCAGTCTGGTATGTTCGTTGCGGTTTTATCAGCCATAGAATCTGCTCTATGGGATTTGGCGGGAAAAATTTTAGGGCTACCGGTATATCAATTGCTAGGTGGAAAATTTAGAGATAAAATCAGAGTTTATTTAGATACCGCATTATATCAAAGTCAAAACCCGAAGCCTGAAGAATTTGCTCAAGCAGCCAAGCAAGCAGTCAGTATGGGATTTAATGCCATCAAATTCGATGTAGATCAGGCCAACGATCCTAATAAATACGATCGGTACAATTGGACTGCCAGCCCAGGGGAATTAAAAAGAATGGTGGATCAAATCTCTGCAGCGCGACAAGCTGTAGGACCTAATATAGATATCTGTGTAGATATGCACGGCAGATATGATGTCACCACCGGAGAGCGAGTTGCAAAACTATTTGAACCACTTAATCTGATGTGGTTGGAAGAGCCTGTGCCTGCAGAAAATGTCGATGCATACAAAAAGATTGCAGACTCTACCAGTACACCGATTTGTGGAGGTGAGAATCATTATCTGGCCTATGGATTCAGAGAGTTACTCGAAAAAAGTGCAGTTGATATCATCATGCCGGACCTTCAAAAAGCTGGTGGGCTAGGAGAGGGGCAACGAATAGCCAATCTCGCCAATCTTTATTATGTACCATTTGCACCCCATATGGTAGCATCTTATCTGGGCGCTATGGCGGCTTGTCATGTCTGTGCTTCTGTGCCTAATTTTATGATTTTAGAGTGGCAAGTATATTTCCATACTAATCCGATGTTTAAAGAAATAGTAAAATACGATGGAGAGCAAGTAGCTCAAGGCTTCATCAATCTATCAAATAAGCCTGGAGTAGGGGTCGAGATCAATGAAGAGGGTATGAAAAAATATGCAACACCAGGCTATCCATTTTTCGAATAACTACAAGTTAGCCGGGCTATCCATTTTTCGAATAACTATAAGCAAGCCGGGCAAGCCATTTTTTGAATAAACAAGTTAGCCGGACTAGCCATTTTTTTGAAAAATTGCGTCATTATAAATAGAAAAGCAGGTCATACCAGTGTAGTGCAAACAGGATGAACTATATCGCATCATTTACTGTATACTTATATCATGATCACAGTACATATCACAGATAGAGACCAGGTAGTGCATCATATCGCCGTACCTACTGACATGGGGCTGAATATGATGGAGCTGGCCAAAGCCAATGAACTTCCTGTAGAAGGTACCTGCGGGGGTATGGCACTCTGCGCAAGTTGCCATATGTATGTCACCACTGATCATGCATTGCCCACTCCAAGTATGGATGAGATCATCATGCTCGACCAAGCTTTTTTTGTAGAACAGAATAGTAGATTGGGGTGTCAGATCAGGTTGACTGAGGATATGAATGACTTAGAGGTGACTTTAGCTCCAGTAGGAGAGTAAAGCGTGTGTTGATGAACAGTTCAAATGGCTGAACAAGAATTACTTACGCATAATCTCCGTTAAATTTATGGAAGTACCCAATATAATAAATCGCCCTCTTTGAGCGGCAATATCATCAATTTGATAAAATTGAGTATTCACCAATGTCCTGATATCTTTATTATTAAAAACATTAAACAT
>JAYSTG010000074.1:0-5601 GCA_043719965.1 Saprospiraceae bacterium
TATCATCGATACGCCGGGTTCAGATGATTTTATCGGCGAAGTGATCTCAGCGCTCAAAGTAGCGGATACAGCAGTCATGGTGCTCAATGCTGCTCATGGCGTAGAGGTAGGCACCGAGATCATGTGGGAGTACGTGCAGACATTTAATACTCCAGCCATCTTTGTACTCAATCAATTGGATCATGAAAAATCGGATTTTGATAATACATTAGATCAAGCGGTATCCAGATTCGGACATAAAGTAGTGGAAGTACAATACCCTCTCAATCAAGGTCCGGGGTTCAATGCAATCATAGATACGCTGAGAATGGTGATGTATGAATTTCCTGTTGATGGTGGTAAACCGGTCAAAAAGCCAATTCCTGATAGCGAAAAACAAAAGGCGATGGAATTACATAATAAACTCGTAGAGGCAGCCGCAGAAAATGAAGAAGAGTTAATGACCCGATTTTTTGAACAAGGCACGTTGAGCGAAGAAGATCTATCCTATGGTTTGCGGGTAGCTATTGCCCATCAAAGTATCTATCCGGTGTTTTGCGCATCGGCCAAAAAAAACATGGGTACCGGTCGGATCATGGGCTTTATCAATGATATCTGTCCTTCGCCAGCTGATCGACCGGCTGCTCCTTTAGAGGGTGGTGGTACACTGGCTTGCAATAGCGATGACCATACTTCCATCTTTATTTACAAAACAGTCTCCGAACCCAAAGTGGGTAATGTATCCTACTTTAAAGTGTATGCCGGAAAATTAAAATCAGGCGATGAACTCATCAATGCGGCCAATCGCAACCTTGAACGCTTTGGTCAATTATATATAGCCAATGGTAAGACCCGGGAAGCAGTCGATATGCTCTATGCAGGCGATATCGGCGTGGTCGTAAAACTTAAAGACACACATACTAATAATACCCTCAATGTAAAAGGACAAGATCGCAAGATCGATCCCATCCATTTTCCAGAACCCCGCATCCGCGTAGCGGTGTTGCCACCATCCAAAAACGACATTGAAAAACTAGCCAAGGCATTGCATGTCATCCAGGAGGAAGACCCCACGGTCATCGTGGAGCAATCCGCGGAGCTCAAACAAATGTTGCTCTACGGTCAGGGTCAGATGCATCTCGACATGGTCAAACATCGCCTGGAAAAAAATCTGGACCTGCATATGGAATATATCAAGCCGCGTATACCCTATCGGGAGACCATCACCAAGGTGTCCAATGGCGACTATCGCCATAAAAAACAATCCGGAGGTGCCGGGCAATTTGGCGAAGTACATATGCGTATCGAGCCGTATCATGAGGGTATGCCTGATCCGACAGACCTCAATGTGCGCCAACGCGAAGAGGACATCATGCCCTGGGGTGGAAAACTGGTATTTTATTGGTGTATCGTAGGCGGCTCTATAGATGCTAAGTATGCGAGTGCGATCAAAAAAGGAGTCTTGAATAAAATGTCAGAAGGCCCGCTCACAGGCAGTCGATGCAGAGATATCCGAGTATCGATCTATGATGGCAAGATGCATGCTGTCGATAGCAATGATATGGCTTTTCAGATAGCGGGGACCATGGCTTTTAAAAATAACTTTCAGAATGCCGGACCACAACTGCTCGAGCCGATATACGATCTGGAGATCTTATGTGCCGATCATGTGATGGGTGATATCATGGGCGACTTGCAGACGCGCCGGGCGATCATCATGGGTATGGATAGCGATGGTCACTATCAAAAGATCAAAGCTAAAGTGCCACTCGCCGAGTTGGATAATTATTCCACCACCTTGCGAGCCTTGACGCAGGGCAAAGCAAAGTTCACCACCAAATTTGCAGAGTATGGCCCAGTACCCGGCGATATGCAAAAGAAACTGATGGAAGAGTATGCTCGGGTTTTCCAGGAAGAACACGCGTAGGAGCGGAAGTCAAGTTTGCGCGCAAGCTCTTGACATCCTCCCTTCAGGAAGTTTGTGCAGCCTGTGAGTAAGCTCTTGACTCCCCCAACAAGCCTTGTGCGCAAGTTTGGGCGCAAGCTCTTGACTTTCTCCTTTCGGGAAGTTTGTCCCCCCACCAGCACCTTTTAAACTAATTTTCAATAACTACATAGTATTAACTTCGGGTCTATCAGATTGCTAGGAAAAGGCATTGAATATTAATTAGGTGGCTAAAAGAAAATATTCGCATTAGACATTTCATTCGTAAATGCAGATGTTGTGCGTCATTTTAGAAAAACAGAATGCTAATAGAAACATATACCCCAAATTGGATAAACGATTTTATGGAAATAAAACGTGAAATCGAAATTGGGCTACACGGACTTGATTATAGTATTGAACACATTGGAAGTACCGCTGTACCAAATTTGCATTCAAAACCCATCATCGACATTGACATTATCTATTCTAAACAATTAGACTTTGAAAAAATAAAATGGGGACTTTTAAAAATAGGCTATTATCATAATGGAAATCAAGGGATTGAATACCGAGATGTCTTTAAAAGGAATGGTACATTGACGAATAAAATATTAGACACAGTAAAGCATCATCTTTATGTTTGCCCTAGTGACAGTAAAGCATTGGAACGACATATATTATCTCGAAATTTTTTAAGAAAAAATGATTGGGCTAGGTTAAAATATCAGCAACAAAAATACGAACTGGCTGAAAAAGCCAATCAGGATAGAAAAGTATATGCTACATTGAAAGAACAGTATCTTAATGATTTTATCGACTCAATTATAGAAGAAGAAAAACGAACGCAAAACAAAGTATCCAGCAGCAAATCGATTAATTAATCAGTATTTTAAAAAATGAATAAAATGGGACTAATCAGAGAACCGAAAAATGTTGACTTCACAGTGCTGGATAAACCATGGACTGATGAAGAACGAAAAGAATTCAGTGCGTTTATAAAGTTGCGTAAAGAGCAGCGTAAGAAACGAACCGCAAAGACGACATCTGCACGAACAAGAGTGACTGCATAACTCACCAGTTGTGCCTTGAACGAGCAGTAGAAAGAAGGCATAACATAAGACCTTCCTACCGGTTGGCATGCCTGCCAGAAGGCAAGTTAACGAATCCCGATTGTCAACATCGGGATGCTTCTCCGAATGGATCACTAGGTGATAAACCCCTCTTCTAAAAGCGACTTTATAGAATTTGCAAAAAGAATAGGTGTAACAGATGGTAGAGTTGAAAAACTATTAAATCCATTTTTAGAAAAGCAACCCTATATGGAAACAATGGTGAGCCGTTCATTTTTAAATGTTCCAAACAAGCGAGGGTATTTGCTGATGTACAATACGAAACGAAATTACCTAAAGTGATATAAAGCTATTATTCTAACCCTTTTAATGAAGAACGCTTGGATTAAGCAAATCAAAGTTCCTAAAGATTTTCTCAAACAATTTGACAAAATAATTTTTATATGTAGTCGTCATAAAATATTTAAAGTAGAATATTTATGACCCGACGAATCAGCAACATCGCAAACAATTCGTTACATCTCAAGATACATGCGATTCAGAATAAACTCTGGCGTGTTCCAAAAAACTGATCGAGCACGAAGCACATTAACTAATGATACAATCAACTGTCGGTTATAATGTCAGGAAATGAAGTGAACACCGAGCGAGTTTTTTTTGGAACGAGTTTTTTGTTACTTTTTTGCGGAAAAAAAGTAAAAAAGCCAGAAAAAATATTATATTTTTTCAAACTATAATATTAGTTTGACTTGTTGACTAAGCTAGCGCTGATCTAATAATCCTAAAGTGATACGGATCCGATCCTAACCTGGAGGTACTGGTGCAGAATAGATTGCAATAATTTTGGTTATGTGCGGCTGTCCCGTTCCGATAGCCATCGGAAGCTATCGGGATTATTCGGGCGACTTATTATAAGTACATCTGCTCACACCCCACCAATCCCTGTTTTTTCGCCAAATAGGCTTAACTTCGGGTCTATCAGGAAAAGACAATTCATTCGTAAATACAGATGGTGTGCGTCATGTTGGTTACATTAAAAAACTTGGAACATATCAACATTTTAAAACAGTAAAAATTATAATTATGGCATTGAGCAAAATATTACTTTTTAGCTTTTTGACCATTTTTACTGCCTGCAGCGGACAAGAAAAAACAAACACATTTAAAGTCCCCAATACTATCAAACCAAGTCCAAGAGTTATAAAAAACTTTAAGTCTGTAGCTCTTGCCCCCGATTTTGACACTACCTTAGTCAGTCAATATATCCGAAGTATTTTTCAGGACTCGAAAGGGAATTTATGGTTTGGCACTTTAGGCGAAGGCGTAGTGAGGTATAATGCAGGCCTGCCTTCCGATGGCTACCGGTCTGCCGACAGGCAAGATCTGGACGGGCAGGTAAAAACATTGACCTACTTTTCCAATCCTGATGGTTTTATCAGCAGCTCGGTTTTTGCTATTAATGAAGATAAAATGGGTAATCTTTGGTTTGGGACTGACCAGGGCGTTTATAAATATGATGCGTCAAATGACGCTGGAAAAACCCTGCCGATCGGAGCCTTGGCGAAGTCAAGATTTAGAAATTATAATCAAAAAGATGGCCTGAGTCATATAGAAATCAGTCGAAAAAGTATCCTTGTTGACAGATCGGGTTCTGTTTGGGTAGGCACACATGGAGGCGTGTTCCGATATGACCCAATTGTCGATAACATGGGTGGTCAAAGTTTTTCATTGTTTAAACTGCTTCCGCCTATCAATGTTGCTGGTATTATGGAAGACAAAGATGGAAATATTTGGTTTGCTTCTTCTGATAAGGGAGTCTTTCGGTATGACCCTTCGGCTTCGCTCAAGTCTGGTAGAAAAACCCTGCCTACCGGACAGGCAGGAATTACCAATATTTCAGAAAAGGCAGGTTTAGGGGAAAACTATGCGGGAGGTATAGCACAAGATAAAGCTGGCAATATGTGGTTTACCATGAAAAACGGCATTTGCAAATATGACGCATCCGGTGATGCTGGAACAGGCCTGCCTGCCGGAGCCTTGGCGCAGGCAGGGTTCACGGAATATACTGCCAAAGATGGATTAGGTGGCACTGAATTTTGGGGCATATATATAGAAGAGTCGGGTATTATTTGGGTTACAGCCCGAGGCAGTACTACGAGATTTGACCCTTCCATTCCTTTACCAAATCCAAAAGCGTTTACAGTGTTTACCCCTGTTGACGGTTTAAATTGTTGTGTTCAAAGTATGTATCAAGATAAGTCAGGCAATATGTGGTGGGGTGCAGGGTCAGGTCTTTTTAGGTATGACGCCAGCGTGCCGGAAGGACAGGGCAATCGGTTTTATAAAGTAAAACGGAATGGCCCTTGGTAGTATTTACTTTAGATACAGGTGTTGGCGGATTGGCATAAGTTTGGGTATATACTGCTGTCCCGATATTTCTGTTGACAGTCTAAAATTAATTATTTACATTTGACAAATATTGACAAGTCAAACTTAATACCAATAAGGTGAATCATTTGGGACAGAAAATACGAGAAATAAGAGCAAGGCAAAACCTACTCTTACGACAAGTTGCCGCAGAACTTGAAGTGGACACTGCATTGATGAGTAAGATTGAGCGTGGCG
>JAYSTG010000075.1:0-5601 GCA_043719965.1 Saprospiraceae bacterium
ATCATTGGATTCTGTGAAATTTACACTTATAAAGCCAAATAATTCAGGAATTGAAATTTTATCACTCATTCTTTCAATATCATCAATAATTAATACTTCATTTTCTTTTAATGAAGCATAGCCTTCAAAATCAAGTTTTGTAATATCAACAATAGGCTTATTTGTAAAAAGCGTAATTGTTGATTTAATTAATCCTGTGATAAATTTTATATTTTTATTATTTAGGATTTTTATTACGGCAAATTTGTATGCAAGTATTTGGATCAAAATTTCATTTAGATTATTAACCCCGTTTAGCGATGTATAGATAATTTTTTTATTAAATAAAGTTTCAAATTCGTTTTTGAAATAATAAGTCTTTCCAGATCCCCATTTTCCATCAATTAATATAGCATACGGGAGTTTATTAGAATCTAGATACCGTTTTATTATATCGATCATCTATATTATTAATTTAAAAACTGTAAATTGTCATATTTATAGTCTCACCACCTCACCACTCCGTACCGACTCATCACAAGCAAATGCAACTCTAAGACTATTCACCGCATCCTGCATATGATCGGTTAAATCTATATTCTCTTGGACTGCTTTTAAAAAATACCGTTGTTCCCGATTACACAATTCCTGATGATCGGGTTCATCACTGAGATTGATCCACTCATCTTCTCTGGTAAATTCGTGTTGGTCGTTTTGCTCTGCATGGTGTAGGCGTAAAGATTCTGTTTTGGTATGTGCATCTATGGACGAAGATTTACCTGTTCCACCAGCATCCTTTGCTACTATAGATACACAACCCTTAGGCCCTATGACATCTTTGACAAAGAATGCGGTCTCACTCATCATGGGGCCCCATCCGGCTTCATACCAACCTACGGATCCATCTTCAAACCTTATTTGCAGTTGACCATAATTATAATTCCATGCCGGTATATCATCGCTCAATTTGGCTCCGATAGCGCTTACCCACACTGGTTTGCTTCGTGTCATCTGACACATGACATCGATATAATGTACTCCGCAATCCACGATCGGGCTTAGACTTTTCATGAGATTATGATGAACTGTCCACATATAACCATGACTTTGCTGATTGAGGTTCATCCGCATGACCAGGGGCTTCCCTAGGGTTTGAGCTATTTGCACAAATTTTTCCCAGGAGGGATGATGTCTTAATATATAACCTATAACGAGCTTTTTATTGGCTTTGATCGCTGCCTGCATTACTCGCTCAGAACCTGCGACGGTATCGGCGAGTGGTTTCTCGATAAAAACATGGCAACCTTGTGAGAATGCTTTGATGGCAAATGCTTCATGCGTATCAGGATAGGTGGAGATACAGACTGCGTCTGGTTTTGTATTTTGTATTGCTCGATCAAAGTCGTCAAAAAGAGGGTAAAGTCCGCCCAATTTTGCATTTAATACTTCTTTGCTTTTTCCTAAAGAGACTAGGCCGCAAATTTTAAATCCATCCATTGAATGATAAGCAGTAGCATGGGAGGCACCCATATTTCCACAGCCTACGACGAGGATGCTGAGAGGTTTGGTAGATGAAGACATATTTATTATATTATTTTTTTTTATTTATAACCCCTTGGGTAAACAATCAATCTCTAAGTCATTATCATAAAACTAGGCTAACTAATTTTCATGCCAGTAATATTTCGGCTGAAATTCCAAAATTATGATATAAATTTTTAATCATTTTAAGAGTTAGCGGTCTTTTTCTGTTTAAGACTAAGGAGACTAATTGTTTGTTGCCTAAATATGGGATTAAATCTTTCTGCTTCAATCCATTTTCTTTCATTTCAAATAATATTGTTTCTATAGGATCTAATGGTTCTATAGGGTAATGTTTGTTTTCATAATCATCCACAAGAATGGACAATACCTCCAAGATTTCGAAAGCAGCTGTGTTGGGTTTGACATCTATCAATGCATCGATCCTTTTTAACGCTGCTCGGTATTGCTTTTCAGTTTTAATAGGTCGGATTCTTTCCACGTTAGATCTTTTAGATGGGTTCAATATTTTTTAATTTATCATAGTCTTTATGTGTTCCGATAAATCGGATATAACATATTTGAGTTTCATAAATAAATTTTACAATTAGCCTATATTCATTTCTTGAAATATTAAATACTATTCTTCCGTTTTTTACTTGATCAGCATCTGAAAACACCTGCTTTATTTCATTGGGATTCAGCCAAATTTGTTTTTTTATTTTGTCATACCATATTTTAAGCGGTTTCTCCGACTTCGGATGCTTCTCCCAAAATGCCCTTAATGTGCTCTTAGCTACAACTCTCACTTATATCTTCCATTGTAAAATTAATAAAAGTTTACAAATTGGCAACTAAATATTTTTAAAGTGCATCCGAGTTTTACTCCAAAGTTTGCAGGATACAAACTTTATGTTGTTCACTTTTCACTTTTTTTCGTTTTCAATCTAATTTTACCCACATCCTTAGCACTCACCCCTTTCATTCTATTGCCAAATCCAGCTCGAATATATGTAATGATGGAGGCAATAGCATGATCATCCAATAAATCATTTTTCGGCATGATGCCGCTATATGTTCTATCATTGACTGTAATTTTGCCTTGCATTCCATTGAGTACAATATCGATCAATTTATCGGTATCTCCTTTAACCCACTCTGACCCAGCCAAAGGTGGATAGCGATTATTATCGCCTTTACCATCTGTCAGATGGCAACTGACGCAATAGGATTTATACAATATACTACCTTTGAGACGATCTCCGCGTTGGAGATTATCATGGACTTCATCAGGAGTTTTGATATGAGACCTTGACTTACGTTTTTCCATGGCAACCAATTGATCCATTGAAAACTTTTCTTTATCACCTTTGTACATCACTCTCCAGATTTTTCCTTTGTTCGATTCACTGATATAGAGCGAGCCATCTGGTCCAGTAGCCAGTCCCATAGGTCTATAAACTGCCTCACTCGTATTGATGACAGTGTCCACTTTAGTAAATCCATCTGCAAATACTTCCCAGGTCCCATTAGGTTTACCATCCTCAAATGGAACGAAGCAAACGATATAACCGGCCTGTGGATATGGTGAGCGATCAGTAGATCCGTGAAATGCAACGAAAGCACCTTTTTTATATCGCCCTGGAAACTGATTGCCTTGATAAAAAAGAATATCCATAGGAGCCCAATGCCCCGGAAATCCAAACACGGGATTGGTAAATTTGCTTGCTCTACCGATGATTTTCCCATCTCCACCATATCCGGGTTGTAATACATTTTTCCCTAACATCTGATCGTAATATGCATAAGGCCAACCGTAGTCATCTCCTTCCTTGACTTTGGCCATGATCTCTGAGGGCAACATTGCAGCTTGCCATCCTGTGTATAATTCAGGATATAAAGTTTGAAAATTGTCTATGCCATTTACGATAGCATAGAGAGTCTTATCAGCAGGATTCCACTGCATACCCACTACGCTGCGCAAGCCTGTAGCAAATCGAAAGCCATCCTTTAAGGTTAGATTTTTTTTATCGCTGTCGAATCGCCATATGCCGGCATGTTTTTCGAGGTCAGGGCAAGGGTCGAGACCTTTGCCATGTAATATCCCGGTGGGACCATACAAGGCCATATCCTGACAGGCGTCATTTGGCGAACCAAAGGGAATATAAAGATGACCCTGGTCATCGAATGCCAGAGGTTTGGTAGTGTGCCAGTTCTTAGCAACATTGGGATCATCATCAGTGAAAATGGTATCGATTTTACTTGTAGGAACCAATTCACCGGACTTTAATTTATTCCTCAGCACATATTTCACTGTACTGGTATATAAGTGACCTTTATGAATAGTAACACCAACTGCCAAACTACCTTCATCTTTATAATCTCCAAAGTACACTACAGAGTCAGCTTTACCATCGTGGTCAATATCTCGTAAACCTACGGTACCCCCTGCACCATCCATCTTATCATTATAAGTCAGTTTCACATAGATGTCACCATTATCATTGACAGCGATATGCCTCGCTCTTCCGATGCTATCGATTACAGTGGTTGCCTCGAAACCATCTGGTAAAAACAGTCCCCCATTGTCTGGATCACTCGGAGGTAAGTGATCACTTTTACAACTTTCCAACACATAAAAGGAAACCAGCAAATAAGGGAACAAATAGTAAATGGCTTTTCTCATGGAGATTAAATTTTTCACTGTGGATTGACCTTTGATTAAAAAAACGAATCGACATGCTATGAAGATTGAATATATAATGATTTTTTGCTATTCATTTCTTTTTTGCATTATTTATTAAATGGAGTAGCAGCTAATCCATTCAAGTCCCAAACTATTTTTCCTTCCCGAATAGTCATTTCTGCTTCCAATTTTTTATGACCCTTAATTTTGTTCCCACCAGCATCTATAAATCCATAAGCTCCCTTTCGTATTCTTATGATGGCGATATCAGCAACGCTTCCTATTGATAATTGTCCAAGGTCTTTTCGTTTGATGGCTTTGGCCGGAGACCATGTAGCTTTTAAGATCACATCTTCCAGGCTCATGCCCATGGCCATGTATTTTGACATTACATTAAGCATATCTTTCATCCCAGCATTAATACTAAATCGATGCATATCCGTACCAAATGAATTAGGCGCCAAACCTTGTTTCAGGCCAGGGATAGCTTGATTAAACCAAAACCCAGCACCACCATGACCTACATCGAATAATATTCTCTTCTGGATGGCAGATTTTAAAAAGGGTCGTAACATCCCGTTCGAATCAATTACTGGCATTCGTTCTGAAATGTTTTCATAGGCATGAGTGATGATATCTCCAGGTCGCATACGATTCAACTGATCTTCGAGGGTATAGTTTGGCAAGTGACATTCTACAAATAAAGGGATATTGGATTTATTGCATACTTCGATAGCATTATCGAATGGGGTCCAATCTTTGCCCTGATAATGTCCAATCTTAATGCCGACGATGATGTCTTTATACTTTTGTTGTGTTTCCACTGCCATTGTTGGGTCGATATCATGGATATCCGTTTCACCATCCTTGGCGCTCATGCCATTACCGGATATATTCAGCCAGGCCAAGATACGAGTTTTGGATTTATCGATGACCTGTTGTTTAAATATTGGAAAATTACGCCAGCCCGAGGTACCTGCATCAACTACGGTAGTGACTCCGGCTTTGAATGTAAAATCATCTGGTGATACACTATAGATTCCATCAGCAAAAACATCAGACTTGCTACCAACGAATACGTGGGTGTGGAGATCAATCAGGCCTGGGCAAATGATTAAACCTTTGGCATTGATGATTTTTTTTGCTTTGAATGAAGTTAATTTTGGACCTACTTTGTAAATTTTTCCCTGATCGATGGCAATATCCTGAATAGCATTTATATTATTGGCAGGGTCGATGAGACGGCCGTTTTGAATGAGCATGTCGATGGATTGGGAGTAGAGAAAAGGATGAAGAAAATAAAAAATAATGCACACCAATGCCTTGCAATAATTTAAAATTAATTTAAGGAAAACTTCCACAGTCAATGTATCAGAATGTTATTTTTCACTTCGCATCCCAAACCTTCATCCCAA